>JAKIUY010000158.1 GCA_021647315.1 Victivallaceae bacterium | reverse complement strand
TGCGGTGTTTACTATCATAGGGTTCCTCCATTGTTAAGTTTTTGAGATTATTTAACTTAATGGTTGAACCCTTCTTTTGCTAATTAGTAGATTTTAAAAGTTACAGGGCATTCGCCCGTAACGGAATTAGGTTTAGGGGTGGTAGCTTATCAAGATGACTTCAGCGAATTTTATCCTGCTATGTATGCCGGAGGTTCACTTGTAAAATGGCCCAGGTATCTGAATGATAATTATATTAAAAGTGAAGATGTATTTAAATGTCCTTCAACAACAGGTTATTTTAATATATTGTATGGTTATGTCAGTTACGGCTATAATTTTCACCATATTGGAACGAGATATTACTATGGGGACACTCTATGGTCTTCATATCCGTATAAGCCAGCCAAGCTGAGTGAAGTAAAACACCCTGGCAAGACAATTATTATGGCTGATACTCGTTTTACTAAGAACCCCGCTACATTGGGCGGAAGAGCTTGGGATGGTGAAACATTTGGTTATTACCAATTGAATACCATAGCTGTTACTTATGCCAATACCGGGGTTGCATTTGGGCGTCATTCAAGTGCGGTAAATATCTTATGGGGTGACGGTCATGCAGCATCCACAAAAGTAAAAAATGCATACGATCCTTATATTGAGCTCGGAAAAGGCGGATCTCCTAATCCTGCTATTACAAGCCTATGGGATAGATATTAAATAAAACATTTCTGAGCCATATAAGTTGGTTCAACTATAAAAGTCGTGCAAAATACTGTTTTTATCTATTTCGCATGACTCTATTAAAAATATAAGGAATTATTTATTATGGCTAGAAATGCATTAATTACCATAACAGCAATAATAACATTTATGACAACATTGCATGCCTCGGATATTACCGAAAAAATCACTACATTACAATGCGGTGATTATCAGGTAAAAATCAGCGCAAAGTATAAATATACGGTACGCAAGATAACCTACAAAGGAGCCATACTGGGGTCTCAAAGTGGTTTTTATGGCACCGTAATGGCTCATAAAAGTGGTAAATATATCGGTGCTGGTCACGATCAAGGCGGAGAGGAAAAAGTATTAAGCGTTGAACTGTTTGCTAATGGCAAAAAAACAGTTCCTAAACTCGGCACTATCACTGCAAAGATTTTTTTACTACGCAAAGTTTCAATGATGGATAAATTACAGTTCCTGACTGAAATAACTTTAACGCCTGCAGGAATCGTCGAACGCAAAAAATTTATCGCGACAGCAAATCAGCCGATGCATTTAATGTTTATTTATCTGTTATGTCTGAATAAAACGATGACCGACTGGCAGGCAGAAACTGTCGATGGGAAAAAACTTTCAGGAAAATTTGATGGACAATTTAAAGGAAAAAGTCGCTGGTTGCTCCAAAAAGATGTTCAATGGGCTGCTGAATATGATACTAAAAGCCAACAAGGGGTTTTGCTCTATTACCCCCAGCCTATTGCCGGCATGGGGCGACGCAGTTCATTCTGGGAAGTCAAAAACGCCTATAATAAATATTATTTGATGCTGAAAACGCCAAAATCGTATCCAACGGGCTATCAGTCGCCAACCTATACCATGATTCTCAAAGGATTTAGTCGTGGAAACGCCTGGAATGAATCTATCAGTGATGCGATAAACACAGCCACTAAAATAGTTGTTCCTGAATTATCAACAGGAAAACTATCGGCAAAATCGCCGGCAAAAAAAACCTCTGGGAAAACGACTAAGAGGACAAAAGAAAAAATAGCTGGTGGCTCTATAAAAAATGCTGTTAGTTTCAATGTTGATTACACCAGCTCGAACGAAAGCATCATGGCTCAACAGGCTGACGGCTCTAAAGCCGGGAAATTGCTCCATACGGGCAAGCCGAAAATTGAATTTGATTTAATGGCTCATACGATGCGTGGCTTGATTATCGGTACTGGCGGCTCGGCTGTACTGTATAAAAGTGCAGGTAATTTAACCCCTGAAAATGGTACAATTGAATTGGTAGTTAAAAATATTGATTGGGCATGGGATGATAAAAATATTCATCTGTTTATGCAAGGAACCTTCTCTCAAGAAAAAAATGTCGGTAAATTCTATATCTATAAATACCGTGCCGGTGGTATTGCGGTCTATATTGGACTAAACAAAAGTAGCGAAAAAGTGTTTCTCCGTTATCAACCCAAAAATTGGAAAGATAAATCTTGGCATCATATCGCAATAACCTATTCCCCTGAAGAGATTGCTCTATATGTTGATGGTATTAAACGAAAAACTGGCAAGCTCCCGACAATAAAAAAATGGTGTGATGGATTTTATGTCGGACCTGCAAGTAAAAAATTTGGCTACGACGGTAAGACTACGATCAATAACGTCACTCTGTATAAACGTGCTCTGACAGCAGAAGAGATTAAAGCCTCAGCCAAAGAACGCCTACCAGAACTTGAAATAGATATATCAGCCACAGAAGCTGCCTTAGCAGGGAAAAAAGATATTGGCAAACCTAGTCCGTGGTTCAAAACCCGCCCAAAACTCGGAATGAAAGCTCTTGAAGCTGACACTGTACTTCCGCCATGGACTCCGATAAAATATAAGAAAGCGAGTGCATCTGTCTGGGGTCGTGAATATCGCTTCTCAGGAAATGGCATATTGGATTCGATCAAAGCCACAGGCGCTCAGCTGCTCAAGGCTCCAATAGCACTTGAGATAACTGCGAACGGTAAAAAACAAAAGCTTAATTTTGCCGCTCCCGAAATTATCCAACAGGGAAAGGGCAGAATTATTCTGAAACGTCAATCACTTAATAGCGGCAGCATAAGCGCATCCATCGAATATATGATTGAATTTGACGGCATGGTCTGGAACAAGCTTATTATAAAACCGGAAAAACAGAAAATTACCGGAATTAAAATGATTGTACCGTTTACAAAGAAAAATGCAAAATTTATTCATTACGTTGGAGCTCCAAAAATTTATGAATCACAAGACTTGGTCAAAAACTCATTTTCACGTGCATTGGGTTCTGACAAAGGACCATTGTTCAAAAGTGGATTTAAGACAAATGTCTGGATTGGTGACAATGAACGCGGCTTGCTGTGGTTCGCTGAATCTGAACAGAACTGGTGGCCCAAGCAACGCAAGGATATGATAAAAGTATCCAGAAATGATGTCGGTGATGTTGATTTGATTTTGAATATGGTAAGCACAGAGCTTCCATATGGTAAAAAATCAGAGCTGGTTTATAAATTTGGCTTGATGGCAACACCGGTCAAAGCACTTCCTAAAGGATGGCGCGGAGAAACATTTTCAGCACAATACGACTCTTTCACAAAAGAGCGTCGCGGTACTTCCTTGATTTACTGGCCCAATGAATGGCGCTGGATGATGCTTTACCCTGACCCTAATAATGCCCAAAACATAGAATATACCCGTAAAAAACTAAAACGCGATTTGGGTGAAAAAAGAAAAATAATTCCATACTGGACTCGTTTGCACTACCCAATAAAGGACAAAGATAAATTGAATACTGATGCTCTGAAAATGCAGAAAGCATGGAGTACAATCCCCGGACGTCCAGGCGGAGGCAGTCACCAAATGTACCGCGCCGCATGTACCAGCGGATGGGCGGATTATCTGGTGTGGTGCATGGATCAATGGGCGAAGATAATGGGGCATATTGATGGCATCTATATGGATGAAACCCAACCCATTCCAAATTCAAAAGCTCTTAGCGGTGGCGGTTATGACGATCTCAAAGGGGTTCGCAGACCGACCTTTGAAGTTTTTGGCAGCCGTAATATAATTAAACGCGTTACCTATAATATCTGGAAACGTAATAATGAGACTCCCTCATCAATCGCTCATTGTTCAGCGACACACACTATGCCGTCACTCAGCATGTATAAAATGATGTTGATTGGAGAACAGTATTATTCGGGATATTTTACCAAGAATCCTGAATTTCTGCCCCCTGAAGGCGATAAAACAGAAAAACTCTATTATTACAGCTATGCCTTGCCGATGGATCGCTTAAGAGCTGAATGTTACTGGAAACAGTGGGGTGCGATAATGGTTTGGCTGCCTTGTCTGAAAAACCAGAAAGATATTATGAAAAACCCTATCCCTACTCGTGATATGCTGTCACGGATAATGCAGTCCGATATGCTGGTCTGGCCACTATTCTGCGACAGCAGAGAAGTTTATAAAACCTGGAAATTCCGTAAAGCGTTCGGCATTGGCGATGAACAGGTAACATTCACGCCATACTGGGAAAATAAAAATATCATTTCAAATAAAAAAGATGTGGTCATCGGGTACTATAAAAACGGCAGTAAATATCTGTTGATAGTTTCAAATCTCAACCGTTCAAACAGGAGCGTCGAAATAAAAGTTAAAGGAATTGAACTGAAATCTGTAAAAAATGCTGAAACCAATCAATCAGTTACAGTTGAGGGTGGAATGATTAAAGTTAATATACTGCGCAATGACTATATTGCATTGACAGTGAACTAGAATCAGGAACAGGAAATGTACAACATCGTTGACATTGAAGATTTCAGTCTGTTTACTGCCTCGCAACGGGCAATAGATATGATTGAACCCAAAATTGCTAAGGCTAAACTGGATAATAAAGAGTTTCTTGCTGAAAATCCCCAGAGAGAAACCTCCATGACGATCACCGGAACATTTATCTATGCGCATCCTCCCAACTATTATGGACAGCCAATGCACAACTATCGACTCACTGCCTGGATAAAATTAATACGGGAACTGAAAGAAATCGGCATGGATACGGTTATCCTGCAAGCCTCAATCTGGAATGAACTTGATGAATGCTATTACCCTTCGAAACATTTCAACTATACAAAAAACTGGAATGTTGTCGAACCGATGTTGGAGGCCGCTGAAATTATCGGCATCCAGGTTTTTCTTGGTGGCTACGGTTCGGCAACCGGTTGGCGTGACGATTTGACTCCTGAAATAATTCAACAGGAAAAGAGCAATCAGAAAACCTGTTTTAAAGAGTTGCTCCAGCTTTATCAAGGACGTTTTACAGGCATCTACTTTGCCCCGGAAACTGCCTATTTTGGTGAAAGAGATCAAAAAAAAGAGGCTTTTCTTAATGATCTTTATCGTGACTTCTGCAATGAAGTAAAAAGTACTGATCAAAATATTCAAATCCTCATGTCACCAGCAACAAAATACTTTCCCGATAAGCTGGCCGAGATGACCGATTCATGGTTGGCTATAATGCAAGATGTTCCTCTGGACATCATGGCACCACAGGATTCAATCGGCACCTGCGGCAATTTATTACGTCATCAACTGGAAACCTATAAAATATGGCATGAAATATGCCAGCAACAGGAGATTGAATTCTGGTCAAATATTGAGATATTTGAACGTAAAGCTCAAATCACCGGCACATATTATAACATGACCGCAAATCCGCAACGGGTCGCCGCCCAAATAAATCACGCCGCACCATACGCAAAAAAACTAATCTGCTGGGAAGCCCCATATTACCTCGCTAATAAGGGGGACGAACGTAGCCTTGCCTTGAAGCAATACCTTCAGCAAATTAACTAGTTTGTGGTTGGTTAAAAAAGCAGTAATACTGTTGTTAGGCTTGAAACTTTTATCTGTGTTATTATGACGCAGATATTTGTTAGCTCAGAATAAGTTCCAGTAGCTGTTGATGTTCAGCTGTCCATGGGGCTGTCCATGGGGCTGGCCATAATGCTCGGCATCCGGCAGTTATCGCTTCATTTGTTTCACCGAATAGTTCAGTCGCAGCCAATGTAGCTCCACGAGCGATGATCGTTGGCGTTATGTCCTGATCCAATGCTAAGCGCATGGTACCAATTATCCGATCATTCCAGCCTAATTTACGCGGCAGATCACGGGTTATACGCTCTATCGCATCAGTCAGGAACGGATTAGTCATCCGCTTAAGCAGATCATCGGCATAATTTTTAAAGCCAGCCGCAGTAAACAGTTCATCAACTCCAGCATATTTTTTACAAAGCGCCGCGCCGCACTCTTCAATAAATGCCTGTTCAGCTAACGCCATAAGTTCATCAACCGCTGCCAATTCACTCATATAGGTATAACCTTTGGCTTTACCCAATGCCCCCAGCAGAAAATGAATCGCATTATGGCCATATAGTTTAGCCTCTTCGAACGGATAAAGGTCAGCTTTTTCATACAACCCAGCCACTGAACGTCTATCGATACCCGGTGCTTGACTGATAAAAATCTGACTAAACTCTTCAACCAAATGCCCCTTTCCCGCTGTGCCACAGAGCATCGCCAGCTTACGTTCCGCTCCCTCAGCTTCACTGATAACCCCACTCATTTTGCCAACTACGGTATTCAGGCAGTAACAGTTTTCAACATCATTACCTAAAGCTTCCGCCAACACTTCAGCGGCATGATTATTATTTTCAGCTGTATAGATAAAGTGGGTTCTATCCGGTCTGCATAAAAAACCGGTCTTCAGCCACGGCACAATAAATTTAAAGAAATCAACCCCCGGCAATGCCGTCGCGATCTCATCCGCCTCCGCGGCAATTTCAATCAACCTGTCACGGTCGGCATCAATGGTGGGATTATAGATCTCCACGCCACTGAATCTCTCCTGATAGATCCGATCCGCCGCTGCTATATTAATTGTCACTTCACCGTCAGCAGCTTTGACCGCATCAACCAAGCTTTGATCAACTTCAGCAATCACTAGGCGATCCATTTTACCTTCGAATGCCCCTTTCAAAAAAATACCCGTCTGTATCGGCCCAAACCCGATACCTAAAAATGTACTCATAACTACTGTTTCCTTTTCTTACCGCAAATAAACGCAAATAAATACAAATAAATACAAATTATTTTTTTTTGTTAAAACTATTTTTTCCATTGTAGTTTTGAATGTTTAAAATTTAGAATAAGTCCCACTTGCATTCCAGTAATACGCAAATAATTCAATAACTGTCCCAGATGTTCGTCTGCTATGTTTTCAACCGTTTTAAGCTCTAGAATTAGTCTATTCACGTTAATTTGCGGTCAATAAATGGATTCCATGCTGGGTTATCAAATCGGCATCGGCTGAGGGTAGTTGGCTGTCAGTGATAATGGTTGAGACCTCAGAGATATCGGCAAATTTGGCTAGTGAACGTTTATGAAACTTATGACTTTCAGTGACAATTATCACCTCCGCCGCAATGTGTACCGCCTTCTGTTCCATTGCCGCTAAATTGACATCATTGGTAAAAAAACCTTCGCCGGCCATCGCACCGTCGCAACCGGCAATTAAAATATCAACATGATATTCATCAATATTCTGTTCCGTTACCGGCCCCACGAGATCAAGTGACTGGCGACGCAGTGAGCCACCGGTAAGTAACACATGACACTCAGACTGATAAAGGGTTATTGCTACCGGCAATGAGTTGGTAACCACCGTCAACGCCAATTGTCGCCGGGCAATTTCTCGGGCGATCTGTAATACGGTCGTACCAACATTTAGCATAACTGTCGCATCATCTGGCAATGCATCAACGGTAAGTTTGGCAATAGCGACTTGATTATCATTCGCCGGTGTGGTCAGTATATCCGCTCCAATCGGCAGTTTTGAACAGGGCACAGCGCCACCATGGACCCGCGTCAATAGACGTTGTGATTCAAGTTGCTGCAAGTCACGGCGAATAGTCATTTCCGTAACCTGAAGTTTTTTGGCAAGCTCAACTACCGATACATGCCCGTTAACGTTCAGTTCAGCCATTAATGTCTGTTGTCGATGATTCATATTTTCCTAACTATAACCCACAAAAAAAATGTTAGCCGCGAATGCGCGAATAAAAAACTTAAACTGCAAACTCAAATGTTCGAAATATAACATTTATTTGTGCATTGTCAAGGTTATAACCTGAATTTTATATTTAAACTTAAAAAACATCTATTTTCTTAGCTTAACGACGTTGCATTAATTATTTTATTCATTATATTAATGTTCGAAGCAAACAAAACAATCACAAATGAACTTTAAGTTCACTTTTAATAACAAATGACTCGTGCGAAATAGGAAAAAATTGAATATCCAATATCGCACACGGAATATCCAACAGATGAAGTGAAGAAAAAAACTTTGAAATTGAAAATTGAGCATTGGGAATTGAATATTAGTTG
>JAKIUY010000019.1 GCA_021647315.1 Victivallaceae bacterium | reverse complement strand
ATTACTAATTCTATGCTATTGTTACTCATGGTTGATCTCCTTGCACTTTTTAGTGCGTTAGTTATTTGAAGGTGATTATAATATATCACACTTCGGCTGAGGAGGTCAACCTTCTCATACTATCTACTTTCGCAAGCGTGCAGTTTGACGCGAACTTTTTTAAATCATCAATCTGTAATTTTAATTCATTATTTATCTGTCTCAGGCGAGACGCCTAAGCTCTCATGAACTACTTTCTCAAGCGGGATGCTTAATCTACATCATTCATCGCCGAATTTCAGGATGGTTTTGACCTTTTTACCTCTGAAAACAATGCGTTTAGTAGTGTCACGGTTGATGAAATATACCCAAGTGCTGTTCTGTTGTGAAGGCGTACGGAATGCTGGCGGCGTACCATAGGTGAGAATTACCTCTTTTTTAGTCATTTTCGGAGTAACAATACCACGGAGAATCTTGTTTTTTACTGTCGGGCTGATGCCTTTAGTCTGTTCCTCAAGGTTTTTCAGAGTAAATATCTGAGCAATATAGTAGGAACTCGGGATCATCATCAATTCTTCATCAATGTTTATCTGGTATTCTTTGCCTGCCATATCTTTGAAAATAACTTTGCCGGCTGTAGCATCAACAATTTCTACTTCCGTCCCCAGCGGGATCATTTTTCCACTCTGATAATTGACACAGTAAATATCGACAGGATCGGTATACCAGATATTGCATTTGGTATATATTTTCCCGCCTTCGGGTTGCTGAAGCACTTCCGCGACAATCAGTTTACGGGCACAGCCGGATAAAACAACTGCAATTAACAGCGAACAGAATAGAACAGAGAACTTTTTAAACATAGAATAACTCCAAGTGATAGTGAACATAACCGGGTTTGCCGGAACTAATAAAAACAAAAACCGTTAGCCGCGAATGCGCGAATTTTTAAACAAGACTCTTAACAGTTTTATTTTTTACCATTCGCGCATTCGCGGCTAAAATACAATATAATGTTACTCGTTTTACCATTCGTCTGATTTGTTAGATTCATGGTTGAAATAATACATTGACCTCTAACCGAATGAATATAAAATAGTAGCTTTGGTGGAAAGTTCCAGTTCACTGTAACAAAATATGAAACTTATCCGAAAGTTTCGTGGTTCAAGCGCTCGAAAAACTGATCCATAAACGCGGCACGTTCGGCAGCCAGTTCGCGCCCGGCAACGGTCAACATACGTTCTGAAATATGACGCAGTTTTACCAGATATTCGCGATAGGCGGAATCTTCCCGGCTGTAGGCGGCAGAATTGATGGCGGCTTCCTCGGAATTGTGCAGTTTAGCTCCTTCGCGTCCCGCGAAATGAAAGGCGCGCCCGATACCGACCGCCCCAATGGAATCAAGTTTGTCGGCATCGTAAATAATACGCTCTTCCAAGGTCTGTGGCGGGTTATTGCGCCGGAAGCGGTGACGCAGAATGGCATTGCTGACCCGTTCAATCAGTACCGGATCAGTGAATTTATATTCACATAACAGCTTTCTGGCAATTTCAGCTCCGGATTTGGCATGACATATTTTACCTTTTGCCTGTAACTCTTCCGGGCGGGCAATGTCATGTAACAACGCGGCCAGTCTAACCGCATTACCATCCGCATTAGGGTTGGCAGCCAGTAAGATTTCTGCATTATGCATAACGCGTTGCGTATGCGAAAAGTCATGACAGCCTGGGGCATGTTCCAGGCGATCTTTGACCACTTCATGTAAAACAGAAAATCTAGTTGTAAAATTATTATTAGACATAGTTTTTTTATTGTTCATTATACAATCCCAATTGTCTCCCCTATTCGCCGCTCGGCTCCCACATTCCCCGTCTCTCCCTACGCTATCCGGTTAATTCCTGCTGTTTTGATTGATTGAACATGGTGTCGAACCAGCGGAATGCTATGTCGCCGCGCATTTCATGTCCGCCATCAAAAATTTCAAACCGTTACAATTTATAACAGTTTCATTTCCTTTATTAATTCAACCATATTATCATCTAATCTACAGTTAAAAATCAAATTTTGCAATCTCACAGTTAAGACAAACTGTCAGAGCTCATGACGTGAGCAGACAAAGCTGTCTAATTGAACGCCACTTTTTTATCCCGCAAAGCGGGGGGAGTTTGGTCGCCACGGTGCGCGGTGCGTAAGCCCGTGGGATTCTATTCAAAAAGTAACCAAGCCCCGTTAGGTGGGACATAAAAGAGGGCGTTCAATTGGAGCTTAGCACAGAGCTCTGAACTGGAAACCTGAGCCTTTTCAATATCAAATAAATGACTCGGCATCTTGAAAAACTCCCGCCTCATACTATTTTTAGGGACAAATGATATTGCACCTAATACCGTTTTGCGATCTAAAAGCTATTAAAGAGCTGCGCAGTTGAACTTAAACAGGCGCAGTAAACTAGCTAAAAGAATGCACTTGTGTATAAATCCAGTTTTATCCTGTAATCCTGTCTAAAAAATCTTTTTACAAAAAAAATACGGATTCAATTACCATTGGCAACTGAT
Organism: Victivallaceae bacterium; assembly: GCA_021647315.1. Taxonomy (GTDB): domain Bacteria; phylum Verrucomicrobiota; class Lentisphaeria; order Victivallales; family Victivallaceae; genus JAKIUY01. The sequence goes on along the minus strand of JAKIUY010000019.1, from coordinate 47,826 downwards.
CCGTATTTAATCAATCTACATAATTTGTTTTTTCTGCTTCCGTAGCAACGCAGTTGCGGAGTTTGAAGCAGTATCAACCAGACGAACGTCTGTGTTAGATCATGCTGTCCCAGAGCTCGCGATCTTCGAGATTGGTTTTGACTGCATTGGCAAACATTGCCGCAGTCGCACCATCAACCGTACGATGATCACAACTTAGGGTAACCTTCATGATATTGCGAATGACAATCTCATCATCGATCACAACTGGGGTTTTTACTGTTGAAGAGACTGCTAAGATAGCCGATTCGCCCGGATTAATAATGGCAGAGAAGTTTTCAACATTGAGCATGCCCATGTTGGAAATAGTAAACGTTCCACCTTGCATCGCTTCCGGCAGGAGTTTACCTGAACGGGCCTTACCAGCCAGTTCAGCGGCAACATCCTGAAGTTCATCGAGCTGCATTTTATCACTGTTATTGAGTACCGGAACAACTAGTCCGGCATCAATGCTGACCGCGATGCCGATATTGATTTTACTCTTTTTGATAATTGAGTTACCATCAGTAGTAGAGTTGACTTCCGGGTATGCTTTAAGTGCCAATGCGACTGCTTTGACGATAAAAGTATTAACACTGAGCTTAATGCCATCAGCTTTGAGTTCAGCGCGCTTTGCCATCAGTTCAGTCATATCAATAGAGACTGTTACATAAAAATGCGGAATCTGCTGTTTGGATTCACAGAGACGCTGTGCGATAATTTTGCGCATCGTGCTCATTTTCTGCGGTTTTTCGGAAACCGCGGCACGTACGTCGGCGAGCGTAATTCGACCGCTATCGCCACTGCCGTCAATCGCCAACAATTCAAGTTCAGCCGCCTGGGCAACATTAAAGGCTGCTGGCGTTATCTTCTTATCAAAATAACCTGAAGTTTCAAGATAATTTTTGACATCCTGTTCCGTCACGCGACCAACTTCGCCACCGGTTCCAATAATTTTATCCAGATCTAATAAAAAATCTGCCGCATACTTTTTAGCCCGCGGTGATGGATTGGGTTTGCGAACTTCAATCGGTGCCGCCGCTACGACTGGAGCCGCAGCTTGAGCTACCGGTTGCGGAGCTGCCGCTTTGGCAGGCTTTGCCGCCGGCACTGGCGCACTTTTCTTTGGCGCGGCTGTTGGAGCCGCTACGACTGGCTGTTCGATCTCCGGAATATCTTCCCCCGGTTCACCGATGACAGCGGCAATGCTCATTACCGGCACCTCTTTACCTGCCTGAATAATAATTTTCAGTAAGGTACCTTCAAACTGTGATTCTACTTCAAGCACTGCCTTATCTGTTTCGATCTCAAACAGGACATCACCTTTTTTGATGACATCACCCTCTTTGACCTTCCAGCTTTCAATCGTCACGGTCTCTTCAGACTGACCAAGCTTCGGTATTGGTATTTTTGTAGCCATAATTATTTAAAAACCTCCGGTTTTTAGAAACGGAGCATGGGAAAAACGGGGAATCGGAGTCCGCGTCACAACCACGCTCTGTATCATGTTATTAACCATTTGTTTGTATTATTTATCATTTTTATTATTTGAAACAAAATAATTTCATATTTTGAATCAAGTTCCAATTGTTTTTCAGAAGATATATAACCGCATCGATGAGCAAAGTCCAACCAAACCTGAGTTTCGGCTGCTTCAGCTTCACAATCGCTGAGTTTTGCAATAAATGCTTTTTCATATCTTCTTTTTCGCCATGCTTCTGCAAGATTAGCAGGAACAGAACGAGAAGACCGTCTGATTTGATCAGTTAAAGAGTATCTTTCTTCTGAAGGGAAATTCTTGGTTATTGTAAAAATTTCCATGGCTGAATTCATCGCATTTTGATAAACATGCAAATCTTTATAAGAATGAATGCGGTCAGCCATATCTAATCTCCGTTGCTCTTTAGTTTTTAATCACCGGTTCCCCGATTCTCTATGTCGCCGGTTCCCTACTTACACCAAACGGCGCGCGGCGGCGGCCATATCATCAACAGTCGGCAGGAATGCCTCTTCCAGTGTATAGGCCTGCGGTGCGATACCGTTTTTGGCGCCAACTTTAAGGATTGGTGCATCAAGGTAATCGAAACAGTTTTCAGTCACCTGCGAAACAATTTCACCGGTAAAACTACCGATATCAACACATTGACTGATGGCAACACAGCGTCCGGTCTTTTTGACAGATTCGAATACAGTGTCCCAGTCGAACGGTACCAGAGTACGCGGGTCGATAATTTCAACACTGATACCTTCAGCTTCGAGAATTTCAGCCGCTTTGATCGCATCGTTAACAGCAGGACCCCAGACAACAAAAGTCACATCTGTACCTTCACGAACAATATTAGCTTCACCGAACGGAATCAGATATTCCTCTTCCGGCACATAAGCTTTTTCGTTATAAAGCAGCTGGCCTTCGACAAAGACAACTGGATTGTCATCACGGATCGCAGTTTTGATCAAGCCTTTGGCATCGTAAGGATTTGATGGATAGGCAATATAGATACCGGGAATATGAGCGAACATTGATTCCAGTGACTGTGAATGCTGACCACCGTAACCTTTACCGCCACCGACACTGCAACGAATCGTCAACGGAACAGTAGTTGACGCCCCAGTCATATAGTGCCATTTCGCGGCCTGGTTGGAAATCTGATCCGAAGCCATCAGGGCAAAGTCCATATACATCAGTTCGGCAATCGGCCGGTGTCCAGTCATTGCCATACCGATGGCACTACCGCAGATACAGGCTTCAGAAATCGGAGTATTGAAGACCCGGTCACGACCGAATGATTCAAGCATACCTTTAGACAATTTAAACGCACCACCGTAATCAGCAACATCTTCACCGAACAGCACGACGCGTTTATCACGCACCATCTCTTCAAGAATACCTTCCTTGATCGCATCGCGATAGTTGACTCTGCCTTCTGAATCACGTTTAATTTTTGGCAAGTCATTGATCAATTCAACCTGTTGGTATTTTGCCGGTACTTCGTCACAGAATGAATCGGTGTACATATACTTAATAACATCTTCCGGCACTGGATCAGCTGAGTCAGCCGCACGACGGGCAGCTCTGGCGTTACGATCAGCAACCTGTTTCTCAATCTTTTCCAATGCGGCTTTAGTCAATATTTTTGCATCAAGAATGCGAGTTTTAAATGTATCGACCGGATCGACGGCTTTCCAGCGTGTTTCTTCAGCTTTTGTCCGGTATTCATTACGTGGATCAGAAAGTGAATGTCCGTAGTAACGATAGGTGTCAAGTTCCAACAGAACAGGCCCTTTACCTTCAGCAATAACCTTTCTAGCGCGGGCGATTGCGTCACGTACCGCCATCACATCCATACCGTTAACAACTTCCGCATGCATATTATCATTATCAAATCCAGCACCACGACGCGCGAGGAAGTCAACACCGTTAACTTCACCGTCTGCGCGTCCAGTCATCCCGAAATGGTTATTGACAATACAGTAGATTACCGGCAGCCCGAATTTAGTCTGGCTGATTTCATCATTAAACTGATCCTGTGATGCCCAGTTAAGAGATTCCAGGACAACCCCGTTTGAATATGCTCCATCGCCGGCAAAACAGCAAACCACACGATCCTGTTTTGCTTCATCAATCCGGCAGCTCATTCCAGCACCGGTACAGATTGGCACACCGCCACCAACAATAGCGTTAGCGCCTAGATGACCAACTCGGAAGTCAGCGATATGCATACCACCGCCACGGCCTTTACCGTAACCTTCCTCTTTACCGAACAGTTCAGCAATCGTCCGATAGACATGATCTTCCATTACCGCTTCCATTAACTCAGCACCTTTAAGGCTGGCGAATTCAGGACAACGTTCTTTCAGCTGTTTATCATTCATCCGGCGAATTGCGTGGAAACCTTTGGCAATAGAATCGCCGTGTCCGCGATGAGTAGAGGTGATATAGTCAGTAATATTGAGCATTGAACATGCTCCGGCAGCAGTAGCTTCCTGACCAATGGACAGGTGAGTTGGGCCGCGATATTCATAATCGCTGATAATTTCGTAAGCACCGGTACGTTGTTTCAGGATCATTTCCTCAAACTCACGAATCACCAGCATTGATTCGTACATTTCAGCAATTTCATCTTTGCTGACGTTTTTTGATTTGTACTCTTCAGCTAATGTTTTTTCATACTGAAAAGCGGGAATGCTTTTCAATTTAATCGTCCGTTTTTTGAAATCCGGACCCAGATCACTGTAATAATTCGGCATTTTATAATCTCCTATGATTTTGTTGCCTCTTTGGTTGTTGTTGTTATATTATATTTTAATGGGACATATGAGCCTCATGAGCTCTATGTAAAATTATTCAAAGTAGCTTAGGCGCCCCCGCCTGAGTTTCCAGTACCAAGTTCCTAAAACACTACTTCAATTTTTTTCTTTTGTAACTCTTTTATTGCTTTGGCTGAAATACCGGGATCGGTAATCAGGACATCTATATCATCAAGCGAACCGCTGGTTACCAATGACGGGGTACCGATCTTGCTGCTGTCTGCCAGCACAATCACCTTCGCCGCCTTGCGCATGACCAATTCCTTGGTATAAGCTTCATTCGGGGCGGTAGTTGAAATCCCATCTTCAAGACTAAAACCGATGGTGCCCATAAATGCTTTGCTGATCGCGAGTGGTTCAATCAGCCGTGCGGTCAATGGACCGACCACTGTTCTGCTCAACGGTCGAAACTCGCCGCCGATCATAATCAGTTGATGCCCGCTTTCCATTAATTCCGCCGCCGCCATCAATGAGTTAGTAACGATGGTCAAATTTTTCTTGCCGCCAAGTTTCTTTGCCAAACCGAGCACCGTACTGCCGCCATCAAGATAGATAGTGTCATCGTCATCGATAAAATCCAGTGCTTTATCAGCAATTATCTGTTTTTCCTCGGCCTGAAACCCTGCTTTTTCATTGAAAAGTGGTTCAATACGTGGGAATTTTGTCCGCACCGCACCACCATGAACCCGTTTTGCCTTGCCCTGAAGCTCTAAAGATTGCAGGTCACGGCGAACCGTAGCCTCGGAAACATTAAGTTTCTCACTCAGTTCAGTAATAGTCTGAATCCCCTCTCCCAGAGCCTGAAGTATCATGTTTTCACGTTCAGGCGACAAGAGCTTTCGTTTTACATCACTCATTATCATTTATCCTTACAAGTTCTGTATTATTTTTTGCATTTTCAGAAAGGTAATATAGATGTTTTGCAAGTTTTTGCAATCTTTTGAAAGAATTTAATTAATTTTAATATTCCAGCGGGATGAGTACACGGGTACATGGGGTTACACTTTGCTACTTTTGTGGGTACATGGCAAAAGGGGCACACTCCCACTAAGGATCCACAAAAAAATAACTTGGAGTTTTTGCTTGATTGCGAACAACTGCTCTGCGTTACAAAAATATTTATATAGTTCTACCATGTAAAAACTTTCGTGCCTTGATCAGTTGTCCGCATCCTACGCAAAACTCACCAATTTATTTTTGAGTGAGCCCTAATCACTTCACTTCGTCAAGATGGTCTCACGTCTGCTCACTCTGTACTACTAACCGCCATTCCCTTGTTTTTTATGCAATTTCTTTTTGGATAAATATTTTTTAGAGGTTATATTAAAAAAAATACTTTAGTATTTTAGGTGCTTACTCATAAGTATTTATTATGTTTTACAACCGCTTCCGTAGCGACGGTAGTCGCGGAGTTTGAAGCGGATTAATTCAGACGAATGTCTGTTCAGATCTAAAGTTATTTTTAACTATCACTCATAAAAAAGGAGATCAGTATGCATAAGCTCGCATTGACTGTTGTTGCCGGATTAGGACTATTATTTGCTGCCATGGCTGAAGACTGGCCGGTATGGCGCGGGGTGAATCATAACAGTATCAGCACGGAAAAAGGTCTTAAGCCCTCTTCAAAAATAGTCTGGCAGAAAAATGTCGGTGTCGGTTATTCCTCAGTGTCGGTCTGTAAGGGAAAACTACTCACTGCCGGAAATTCGGGGAACAAAGACACCATATATTGCCTAGATCCGAAAACTGGAAAGGAGCTGTGGAAATATTCTTATTCCTGCCCCAAGGGTAGTTATCCCGGGCCGCGGGCGACACCGGTAACCGATGGCAGTAAAGTCTGGATGCTGAGCCGTAACGGTGACCTGATTTGTCTTAACTTGGCAAACGGCAAAAAAATCTGGAGTAAAAAAGTTCTCTCTTCAGGTGCTAGAAACTTGAGATGGGGTCTGGCAAGTTCACCAATGATCATCGGTGATCTGGTGATAGTCAATGTCGGTGCCAACGGTATGGCTTTTAATAAAAACAGCGGCAAAAAAGCCTGGGCTAACTCCGGTGGTGCCGGTTCCTATGCTACACCGATGCCATTCAAATATAACGGGAAACAGTATGTGGCACTGTTTACAGGCAATTCACTGATTATCGCCAATGCCGCTACCGGCAGAAAAATCACTGCTACCGCCTGGGCTTCAAAATATGATATTAATGCCGCCGATCCGGTGATTTCAGCCGATGGTAAATATATTTTTGCAACCTCAGGCTATAATACCGGACGTGGTACTTTGCTTAAATTTAACGGCAAAAGACTGACTAAAGTTTGGACAAATAAAAATATCTGCAGTCAGTTTTCATCGCCGGTTCTGTACAAAGGGGTGCTTTACGGGGTTAACGGTAATGCTGGGACCAAAAGATCTATTTGTGCCATGGAGTTCAAAACCGGAGCAAAAAAATGGCTGGGCACACTTCGCTTTGGTTCACTGATGATTGCTGGCGATATGCTGATTTATCTCGAAGAAACCGGAAAACTCAACTACCTGAAAATCAATCCTGCGAAAGAACAGATTATCAAATCAGTCCAGGTCTTGAAAGGCGGCAAGAGCTGGACGATGCCGGTGGTAGCCAATGGCATGCTCTATTGCCGCAACAGTAAAGGCAGCCTGGTATGCCTGAGCCTAAACAGGTAGCACCTGAAGGCAGATGCCGCTTCAAACTCCGCTCCTGCGTCGCTGCGGAAGCGGAAGTAAAAATTCAACTCTTGCCAAAAAATGGCTGGATATTAATTAAGGGCAATCAGCCAATGAGTAAAACGAGAAAAATATTGTTATGCGGTTGTGTTAAATACCGGAGAATTCCTCAAACATCCTTAGATGAAATAATCGCGGCCGCAAAAAATGATGGAATTGAAGTAGCATTAACCCCCGATCTGTGCCGCGTAGCGGCTGAGCAGCCCGAACAGCTCCGCAACTCAGATGCTGATGTTGTTGTCGCCTGTTATTCACGTGCCATTAAAGCACTGTTTGATTATGCCGGTGCTGAACTGCCGCAAAATTGTGATCTGCGCAGCGGGTCAGTAGAATCGGTGCTGAATGAACTAGAACTAGCACCAGCTGCAACGTCAACAACAACATTTCCTGAAGTTCCCGGTGACTGGGTTCCATGGTTCCCGATAATTGACCGTGAACGTTGTGTGGCTTGCGGTAAATGTGTCGATTTCTGTCTATTCGGAGTATATAAGCGTGATCCTAAGACGAAAAAAATTGAGGTTATTGCACCACAAAACTGCAAAACAAATTGCCCGGCGTGTGCTCGAATGTGTCCGGATACCGCAATTATTTTTCCCAAACACGAAGATTCACCGATCAACGGCGGCGAGGGTGATTCAACTACCCCGGTAAAGATTGATACTCAAGCGACATTTGACCACGATCTGTACAGCAAACTGGCTGCCAGGCGCAGCAAAAAACGATCCGCTGATTTATATAAAAAATAAAAATAAAATTAACCACGAAAGGCACTAAAAACACAAAACAGCAAAGCAGCAACCAAAAACTTTTTTTACCACGAAGAAAAGAAGAACACGAAGATTTTCAAATCCGACTGGCGTCGGGTTTGAAAAGGTTTTTTTAGAAAAATTCTACTGTTGAAAAATAAAAACGTGCATAAAAAAACACGAAAATGACGGTTAGTAGTACGAAAGAAAACGTTGGAATAAAAAAGTGCGACTGGGAGCGCGGGTGTCTCGCCCGCATAAAGATACACAAGCGGGACGCTTATGCTACATTGAAAAAAGGAATAGTTAAATGTTAATGCGTTTAGCATATCGGATGTTGACTGAAACATCACCCCGACTACTGTGGAAATTCTGTTGGAATTTCAGCTGGAAGGGGATGATGGCGGTACGGGATTTTGAGCGACGTCGCAAGCGTGGAGAGAATTTCCCCGCGTTTATGGTCATATCGTTGACAAACCGCTGTAATTTGTCATGTCAGGGTTGTTGGGTTTCGCAATCCGACCCAGTGGAAGAGTTGACATTTGAACAGGTCGACAAAGTGATTATGGAATGTAAAAAACGCGGCAGTTACTTTTTCGGTCTGCTCGGCGGTGAACCCCTGCTTTACCCGCATCTATTTGAAATAATCGGCAAACATCCCGAATGTTATTTCCAGGTATTCACCAATGGAACGATGTTGACCCGTGAAATAGCTAAAGAGTTCCGCCGTCTCGGGAATGTTACGCCATTGATCAGTATTGAGGGCAAAGATGCTGTTGCCGACGTTCGGCGCGGCGGCAAAGAGGTCTACCGCAATGCCCTGCAAGCACTGGATAACTGTGCGGCAGAAAAACTGATTATCGGAGTTGCAACCAGTGTTTGTCAGAGTAACTTTGATGATTTGGTAAGTCGTGAATTTGTGGATGAAATTATTCGCCGCAAAGTACATTATCTATGGTACTATATTTATCGTCCAGTCGGACCTGAACCATGCCCCGAACTGGCGTTGGAACGTGAACAGATCACCGCATTGCGCAGGTTTATGGTCGAAGTGCGTTGTAGTGCTCCAATTATAGTGGTTGATGCCTATTGGGATGGACAGGGTAACGCGGTATGTCCCGGTGCAATGGGTTTAAGTCATCACCTGAATCCAGCAGGGCAGCTTGAATTCTGTCCACCCTTGCAATTTGCCAAAGAACGGATTACTGATGGTTCTGACATTAGTGAACTACTTGAAAATTCAACATTTTTAGAGAATTTCCGTAAATTTACCACCGATTGCGGACGGGGCTGTGTTATACTGAATGATCCCGGCGCATTGCACGATTTTGTCGTTAAACAGCAGGCAGATGATTCAAGTGGTCGGGGAACGGCTGAAGCTGAACTTGCCGCAATGCAGCAGTTGCCATGTCATCATATTCCAGATGAACGGATTCCGGAAAAGCATTGGCTGTACCGTCTGGCAAAAAAATATTGGTTCTTTGGATTTGGAGCTTATGGATAAGATAAAACAACTTGAAACCCGGCAAAACTTGATCAAGCTGATTGATGAGTTTATGATAGAGCGCGAACTTTCACCACCACTTAGCCTGGAAGAGTTGGAAGAATTAGCCAAGGAATTTTCCGCTACCCACACGGTGTCATCTGAACAGGAAAAATGGCTGATGATCATGCTGAATAATGCGGTCTGGCGCGAAACCGTCGCGACTGTGCCATTTCACCGCCGCATATTTTTGCTGCCGCAATGTCTGCGCAATGCCGAAACCTGCAAAGCTCAAATGGATGAATTCGGGTTATTGTGTGATGAATGCGGGGGCTGTTTAATCGGTCAATTGCAACAGGAGGCTGAGGTTCTCGGCATGATGTCGCTGGTGGCTGAAGGTTCAACGGTAGTCGGTGGAATCATTGAAAATGGCGGTGCTGACGCAGTAATCGGCGTAAGTTGCCTGAGTGCATTGGAAAAAGCCTTCCCCTATATGGTCAATCACGCGGTACCCGGCATGGCTGTTCCGCTATTATCTGACGGTTGTATCAATACTCAGGTTGATGAGAAGATGGTTCGCGAAATGTTACAGTTGCGTTCAGACAAAACGATTGAACCGGTCAATTTGAATGATCTCAATGATATTGTCAGTGGCTGGTTCATTGAAACTGAATTAGATATAATTATGGGTAAAGCATCAGGTTCAGTCGACAAATTAGGCAGGGGCTGTCTGACTGGGCCGGGCAAACGTCGCCGTCCATATTTAGCCGCTGCGGTTTATTGTTGCCTGACAGGTGAAAAAGATTATTCAATAACAATTCGCCGCGCCGCAATCGCAGTTGAATGTTTTCATAAAGCATCACTGATCCACGATGATATTGAAGATAATGATGATATGCGTTACGGCAGTGAAAGCCTGCATCGGCGCGAAGGCGTCCCGGTGGCACTGAATATCGGTGATTTTCTAATCGGTGAAGGCTATAGAATGATCAGCGAATGTGAGCTCACCCCAGAAAAACAGTCAAAGATGCTTAAAATTGCCGCCGCCGGTCATTTAACCCTATGCCGAGGTCAGGGCGAAGAGCTCGACTGGATGTGCAAACAGAGCCCATTGACCATTGCTCAAGTCATTGAAATCTTCCGGGGGAAAACAGCACCGGCATTTGAAGTTGCGTTGTCATTCGGTGCATTATGCGCTGACGCGGACGAAAATCTTTGTGCCTTACTAAGTGACTTCAGTACAGCGTTGGGAATTGCCTATCAAATTCATGATGATATTGAAGATTTCTTCAGCGGCAGCGATGTTGCCGCCGGTCGCCTCTCTGTAGTACTGGCTGCAGGCTGTGAACAATTCCCGAAATCAACCGCACTTGACACCATTCGCACAAATATGGATAAGCGTAAAGCTCTGAACAAAGCAGAGCAACTCTACGAACACTATCGCAATCAGGCGGTGCGCTCATTGCGTCAACTGAAAAATTCTGATTTGAAACGGCTGTTATTCCGAATTACCGGCAGGATACTGAAAGATGTCAAGAAAAATTCACCCACACTCAATTGAACTGTTCGATACATTGCACCGCTCACCGCTTTTGCTGAATCGCGACGCTCGTGACAGCATTGCAGATTTTGTCTCTGGTCAGTTGACCTCTGAAGGGGGGTTCTGCAATCGGAGCGGCGTATGCGATCAATACTATACGATGTTCGGTCTGGGCTGTGCCGCAACCTTGAATATTCCTCTGCCGGTGGCTCAGATAAAACATTATCTCCGGCAGTGTCACCCTGAAAATCTTGATCTTGTACATCTGGTCTGCTGGACAAAATCACAGTCACTTATCAAACTGTTACGTTGGAAAGCATATTATCCGTTATTACGCACCCTGTTTCGCTGGCGATGGCATTTAAAGTCAAATATCGACCTTAATAAATTCCACTCAGCAGACGGCGGCTTTGCTAATGAAGATTCTGAAGGCAAAAGTAATCCATATTCAATTTTCATGGGATTAAATCTCTATCAGGATTGCGGGGGTAAAATAACTGACGTCGCAAGTGTAATTACGGCACTTGAACGTTGCCGAACGGTCAACGGAGCGTTTCATAACCCAGCGGGTGGCGAACAGGAAATGTTATCATCCACTTCGGCAGCTCTACTTTCATTGCGCCAGTTAACCGGTAAAATTGATCATCAAGCACTTGACTGGCTGGCAACTCAACAGGGAGCGACCGGAGGATTTCATGCCTCGCCCGAGACTCCAATGCCGGATCTATTATCAACCGCAGTTGCGCTATTTACATTACAGATCTGTGGACACTCACTGGACAAAATAGCTGATTCATCTAGAAGTTTTATTCTTGATCACTGGCACGAAAATGGTGGATTTACTGGAACCCTGGTCGATGAGTGTGCTGATTGTGAATATACTTTTTACGCCTTGATGGCATTGGGGGCGTTGGCTAAATGATTAATAAAGCCCTAATCAAGTGGCGACTGAAGTCAGATATCGCTTCAAACTCCGCAACTGCGTCGCTACGGAAGCGGGTTTGCATTTTGTTACACTTAAACGTCCCAAAAATGGTAGAAAATTATGAATAAAGCTCTGAAACTTGCCTGTGAACGCCTGATTGCCGAAACCGACCCGGACGGGTCATGGCGCGGCCAGCTCTCTGCAAGTGCGGTATCTACTGCCGTCGCAGCTTTTGCTCTGGCACACTTGCGCCCTGAGGCTGATGCCAAAGTAAAACTTGCCTGCAGGTGGCTGACAGCCAATATCAATGATGACAATGGCTGGGGTGATACCCCGGACAGTCCATCAAACTTGACTGCTACGTTATTAACGAAAGCGGCATTGACTATACAACAAAATTCAGCTACAATAGATAATGTTCAGTTGCGTTCAGATCAATGGTTGACCGAACGTATCGGGGGAATTTCAGCAGAATATATTACCGCTGGAGTATTACAAACCTATGGCAAAGACCGAACGTTTTCCGCCCCGATCTTAACCATGTGCGCCATGGCGGGGATGTTAGGATCTGAACCCGGATGTTGGAAACGGGTGCCAAGGTTGCCCTTTGAGATCGCGGCATTGCCACGCGGCATGTTTCGGTTAATGAATCTATCGGTTGTCAGCTATGCAATCCCCGCTCTGATCGCGGTAGGTTTGGTACGGTTCAGAAAAACCACAAATAGGTGGTGCAATTTTATCCATAACCGACTTATTATTCCAATCGCCTTACGGCGTTTAAAACGCATGGCACCGGAAAGTGGCGGTTTCCTTGAAGCCGCTCCATTGACCGGATTTGTCGCCATGTGTCTGGGAGAAGCTGGATTAACGGCATCTCCCGTTGTCCAGAAAGCATTGGATTTTTTGCAAACCTCAATCAGAAAAGATGGTTCATGGCCGATTGATACAGATCTTTCCACCTGGTTGACTTCGCTGGGATCACGCGCCCTTGTTGACGCTGATGTCTTGTCGAACGAAAAACGCCATGCGCTTGCTGAAATAATCCGTTCACGGCAGACAAAGAAAATCCATCCATTTACCGGCGCGAAACCCGGCGGCTGGGGCTGGACCGATTTTTCCGGCAGTGTTCCGGATGGCGATGACACCGCCGCCGCGTTAATTGCCCTCGCCCAGCTTGAACCCGGGATTGTTACCGATGAGGTTATTGCCGGTCTAAAATGGCTTCTGAAATTAATGAATCGTGACGGCGGCATGCCGACTTTTTGCCGGGGCTGGGGGCTATTACCTTTTGATCGTAGTTGTCCAGATATATCCGCTTATGCTTTTAAGGCTTTTCTACTGTGGCATAATCATGTTCCACTAAAATTGACTGCTAAACTTAATACCGCAATGCAGCGCCTGTTCAACTTCCTGAATAAATCACGTGATGCTGATAAAGCCTGGACTCCATTATGGTTTGGCGATCAGGGAGCCGCAGAACAGACAAGCCGCGTATATGGTACTTCAGTAGTATTGGAAAACTTAGCTGGATATTCCGGTATCGATGAGTTAACAGCACCGGCACTCGACTGGTTGGTAAAAGCGCGCAATGATGACGGCGGCTGGGGTGGTGAACCGGGTTCACCATCAATATTTGAAACAACCGCCAAAGCAATTGGCGCATTAAGTCTCTATCCGCAGACCCGCGAATTGGCAATTGAGGCAGCTGAAGCTTTGGGCAGCAGAATTATCAAAGATGATGGCATCATCAAATCATCCCCGATCGGGCTCTATTTTGCATCATTATGGTATGATGAACGACTCTATCCTCTACTATTTGCCATTCCCGCATTAGTTCGAACCAGTTCAATTGCCACAAAAAATAAGTAGGAAAAAAGAGTTAGCCACGAATGCACGAATAAAAAACAAAACTTCAGCCACCTGTCTGCGTGCAACGCACAGGCAGGCGAATACGCAAATTTATAAATTAGTGTATTCGTGGCTGAAATACAAATTTCCTGTTATGAACCCACTCAAAAATAAATTAGATAATTTTGTAATTTATACACAAGTGCATTCTTTTAGCTAGTTTTCTGTGCGTTATTAAACTCAACTGCGCAGCTCTTTAATAGCTTTTAGATTGCAAAACGGTATTAAATATGATTTAAGGATTTTCAGGAAATTTCATCGATTTGTTTTGCTATTGAATTTTAGCAATAAAACGTTATTGTGTTTTGTGTTCAGGTAAAATTGCTAAACTTGTATTCATATACTATATTTTCTCGACACAAATCCAGTTAGGTGTTCTGTCTTTATTCCGCCCATAATAATTCTGTTATCTCAACCTTACCCCGCACTGAATTGCCGATTATTATTTTATCCGCACTATGCAATTCATCGATAGAAATAACTGCCTCTTCAGCGTCGAGTTCCTTTATCATTTTCTGACGCCAGATGCCCGGCAGCAGGCCACATTCAAGTGCCGGGGTTCGCCATTGGCCGTTTTGCTGAATAAAAATCGAACTGATTGAGCCTTCGGTCAATTCATTGCGTTCATTGGCGAAGACTACTTCAGCAAAACCGTTTGCGGTTGCCGCAGCAAATTGCCGGTTATAAAAATCACGCAACGTGGTTTTATGGTAGAGAAACAGATTTTTACTGTTAGTACACAGTGGTGATATTTTCAGACGATGCGCCCCAGCTCCCCAGCCGACATGATTAAGCGGATAATTTTCCAACGTAATTTTACCGTGAGTATCAAGCAGTAATCTAATCCGGCATGGAGCAGTGATATTTTTAACTTCCTGATTAACTGTACGAGTAACTTCATCCCGATTCCAGGGGCGGTTGAAGTATTGCTGGCTGGCTCCAACCCGGTCAAGATGGGCGTCAAACCAGAGAATTTCATTATGTTCATAAAGCATTGTTTCAAGCAGTTCAAATTCCGGCTGAACGAATCTGGCGAAACGGCTTTTGAGCAGTGCTTCATGCCATTCATCTTCGGTTTCAGAGTCATAGACAATACCACCGCCAACACCGAGTTCACTGCCTCGGGCTGAATTTATCAGGGTGCGAATGGCAACATTCAGACAACAATCACCATTCGGCATAAAAGCCCCGATTGAACCGGTATAGAGTTTGCGCGGACTTTTTTCCAAACGTTTAATCAGACTCATCGCACTCAATTTCGGTGCACCGGTAATTGATGCGGGCGGGAAGGTGGCATTCAGTATTTCCTGCAGTGAAGCATCCGGTTCAAGTTCCCCACTGACGGTACTGACCATCTGGTGCAGTGTATTATAGGTATTGACCTGAAACAGCGGTTCAGTGTGAACTGTGCCGGGTTTGCATACTCGACCAAGGTCATTTCTGACCATGTCGGTAATCATCAGATTTTCAGCGCGGTTTTTCGGATCCCGCGGCAGCCATTCGGCAATTTGCCGATCCTGTTCCGGTAATGGATGACGCCGGGCAGTGCCTTTCATCGGACTGCTGATAATTTTTGATCCAGTTTTATGCCAAAACAGTTCCGGTGAATTTGAAATAATCTGCAAATCACCGGTATTGATAAAGGCGGCATAAGGTGCGGGATGAACGTTAAACAGATGCAGAAAAAAACGTTCCGGCTCAGCAATGCGTTGAGCATGGGTGCGGAATGTGAAATTGGCCTGATAAATATTGCCCTGTTTCAACTCTTCCCGAACAATCTTAAGTGACTGTGAATAATCATCTCGCGACAATTCCGGTTCACCTGCTCGCAGGGGCTCGGTGGGCGACATTTCAGTGGATTCAAACAGTTCGGGTGGCTTGGAGTAGACTGCAAACCAAGCGAATGGGAAATCATCATCAATATTTTTAGTTTCAGCAACAACATCAAATGCGACGGCAGCTTCATAAGCGATAAAACCAGCCACATACATTCCGGCATCAAGACAACGTTCCACATATTCAACAGCTTCAATGACCGCATCCGGCGTCCGTGGAGCAATAATATGTTCAGGTTCACTGAAGATCCCCCAAGCTGGCGTTGCCCCCGGCAAACGGCAGATAACAGTTCCGGTCTGCTGCATTAATATAATGATTTTGTTCATGCTTGATTGCACTCTTAATTGTTTCTCTGAAACAAAACAATCTACAGTGCTGGAACAAAAAATCAAATTCCTATTGCATAAATATATAATGTTGCGTTGGACAGACTTTAGTCTGCTTTTTGAGCGTTTGTTTTGCAGGCTAAAGCCTGTCCAACAAAAAATGCCGATACATAGCGTCTGTATTCAGACACGGGTTTGTCAAATAAGATACTTCGAGTAATCGAGGCCGGTGGCCACTTTTACCATGGCAAAATATTTTTCATCTGGGACGTAATCGGGAATGCTGTTGCCGGAACCGAGTGCGAATCCGCCACGGCTGGCAGTGAGCTTTAACAGGTTTTCGGCCCGCTCCGTTACCTCAGTGACACTGCGTCGGCAGAGAAAATCAAGGTCGATACCGCCGAGAATGGCAATGCGCTCACCCCAGAGTTCATAAGCCTCTTCAACCGGCGTAATCGTATCCTCATACGAATGCTTACCGTCATATTTACAATCATCGATAATATCATCCATCAGACTGGCAAGATTGCCGCATGAATGAAGAATCGCCGGTTTCCCGTGAGCATGGATAGCGGCAACGATTTTCTTGTGCCACGGGATAATATATTTACGCATATCATCAGGTGAGAGCATCGGCTGGCTTTTGAAACCCCAGTCATCATTGGAAATCATGGCACCGACACTGGCAACTGCGCCGAGTCGTTCATAATAGTGCACTAAGCATGACCCGATATTATCAACGACAGTTTTGAAAAGGTCAGGATCATCCATGAGCAGGAAACAGATATTGTCATAACCTAGCAGACTTATGACATTTTCCAGAACCCCGCCCGGACCCTGGCTAATAAATTTAGCACCGGCCGGCAGTTCTCCCGCCAGTTTATCCAGCACTGCATAATCCACCTTGTCAGCATCCGGCCAGGGATATTTTTCAAAATCATCCCAGTTGGCGATGGAAACACCTTCATTCAGTGAAATGGTTTTTTCATGCGCAACCTCCTGTTTGGAAAATGAGAAGTCCGGCATAACCGTGGCATAATCGTAACCTGCGGCAATAAAAGCTCTGACAGTTTCCGCTTTATCAGTAACGTTATCTTCCGCCATCCCGGTCAGCTTATTGTAAAGCGGGTTGTTAAGAAAAAATTCAAACAGGGTTGGGCGATCAGGCGTTTCGTTATTCAGTACTTTCAGCAGATTGTTAAAATTTGGTTGGCGCATGTGCTCTGTTCCTTATGTTTTTAGTCAGTATTTATCATTAAAAACTTTACATTATATTATAATACCACTATTTTATGGTAAAATCTTTGTTTTATTCGATTAAAATATATCGTTAACGATTAAAAATGTGGTAACCCATGGATAGACGACCGCAAATGGGCGGTGAATTGTTTGTTGAACAGGTAAGCAGTCTGGATGCATTCCGGCTCAATACTTTTTCGCCTTATATCCGTCAGGCAGAGAGCAGTTGGCGCAGTAAGTGGCATCTCGCACCGCGTAGACTGTTGGATTATCTAGCAGTTTTCATTGTTGAAGGAGAAGGTATTTTCAGGGTTGGTGATGACGAATTCAGGGTCAAGGTCAATGATTTGATCTGGATTCCTCCGGATACTGAACATGAAATGCGCGGCACATCCGCACAGATGCATTGCAGTTATATCCATTTCGACCTTATTTATGATCCACTGCGGAGCCATTGGAATGCCTATTTTCCCGGCAATACGATTGATCTGTCTGATTTTTCAGTACTGCAGCATCCGCCATTGAATGATCTTGAAATTGATCAGTGGTGCGGGAAATTAACCATCAAAACTCCGCGTGAAATCAGAGAACTGTTCGAGCGGATTTGTCTCGAATATCGCCGTTGCGGCTCAGGAGCCAATCTGTTACTTTCAGGGCTGATGCTGCAATTATTGAGCAAACTGCTGGAAGTCCCCGAAAATATCAGTTCGAATTCATATTATAGCGAAAAAATGCAACTGGCGGCTGAGTGGATAACCGAAAATTATCAGGAAAAACTCGATATCGGCAAGCTGGCAAAACAGACAGGACTGAGCAAATCACACTTCAGAAAATTATTCAGGGAAACCCATAATACCAGTCCGCGCAGGCTCTATCAGCAGACCAGAATGCGTCGAGCCTGTGAAATGCTAGCCTATACCAGTATGAATATTTCAGAGATTGCAGCAGAACTCGGATTCAGTAATATTAATAATTTTTCCCGAGCGTTCCGTAATGCCACCTCAATGTCGCCAAGCCAATATCAGCAACGACGTGCGTCGCGTTAGAAGCAGGGAAATGCGGGCGGGACGCCCGCGGTTACGGAGGAAAACAGGTAAATATCCCACTTCGTGTTCCAAGTTGCAGTTTTATGATTGACTTTTTCACAAGACTGTATTATCTTATGAATCGTGTTTTTTTTAATTACATATTTATGTAAGAGCACGTAATTTATTCAAAAAATAAATTAACCGAAGTTTAAACACCCTTCATCGGGTAAAATTCGGATTGGTGACTGTTATCGGGCATAATGCTCTACTGTTACCGGTCAGGAGTGGTAAAAATGGAACAATATCAGAAGTACAGTTATCCGGAGCCGATTCCGATCAAAGATCGTCAGTGGCCGGACCAGAAAACCGAAAAAGCACCAATATGGACGTCCGTTGATCTACGTGACGGCAATCAGGCGCTACCTATCCCGATGAATCCGCAAAAAAAACTTGAATATTTTAACCTGTTGGTTAAGATCGGCTTTAAAGAGATCGAAGTTGGATTTCCCTCCGCCTCTCAGGATGATTTTGATTTCGTTCGACAGCTGATTGAAGAAAATTTGATTCCGGATGATGTCAGAATATCAGTTTTGACCCAGGCCAGAGCCAACTTGATTAATCGTACCGTTGACTCTCTCAAAGGGGCAAAACGGGCAATTGTTCATTGCTATGTCGCTACCTCTGATCTGCATGGTCGTTTTGTCTTCGGACGTGACCGTGATGCAGTCAAGAAAATGGCGGTTGACGGTACCCGAATGATCGTTGATGCCATTGAACAAGCCGGCATGGCTGGCCGAATCGGCTATGAATTTTCACCGGAGGAATTTACCGATAGCGATATAGACTTTGTTATTGAAGTATGTGAAGCGGTTAAAGAGGCTTGGGGAGTCAGTGAAAAACAGGACTTCATGCTGAACCTGCCTGCTACAGTTGAACGGCGCCCGGCTTATCAGTATGCTGATATGATTGAGTATTTCTGCCGTAACTATAAATATAGAACTGAAACGACAATCAGTCTCCATGCTCATAATGACCAGGGATGCGCGGTTGCCGCGACCGAGATGGCATTGTTGGCAGGTGCCGACCGGGTTGAAGGAACGTTGTTCGGCCACGGAGAACGGACTGGAAATCTGGATGTTGCGACCTTGGCACTTAATTTGATGTCCCGCGGGATTGATCCCTGCCTGGATTTTTCAGATATGTCAAAGATAGTCCGGGTGGTTGAAAATGCTTCAGGAATTGAAGTTCATCCGCGCCATCCTTATGCTGGACAGCTGGTGTTTACCGCTTTTTCCGGTTCGCATCAGGATGCGATTCGCAAGGGTATGGACATCAAAACAAAAATTGCGAAACATTTCGGCTGTGGCTGGAAAATTCCTTATCTCCATATTGATCCGGCGGATATCGGCCGCAGTTATGAAAAACTGATTCGAATAAACAGTCAGTCAGGGAAGGGCGGAATTGCATTTTTGCTCGAAAATGAGTTCGGTATCTATCCGCCTAAAGCAATGCACCCGGAAATCGGCAAAGTTGTTCAACAAGCAGTTGATGCCAGCGGCAATGAAATTGATTCTAATGATTTGCGGTGTATCTTTGAAGACAAATTTGTCAATGTTTCCGGCAAATACCGGTTGCTTAAATACAAGCGGATCGAAGCGAGCAATCCTGATTTGGTTGCCATGAAGGTTATTATCAGGATTTCCGGTAAAAAAATAGTGCTTGAAGGTGAAGGCAATGGGCCGATCTCAGCCGTGGTCCACGCCCTTAAAAGCTGTGACAAAGTAACCGACTTCGTGCTTGATGACTTCTCGGAAAGATCTCTCGGACGCAGTGCGGATGCTGTGGCTATAGCTTTTGTCGGGATCAGACTTGATGAACAGAGCAATCTGATTTATGGAGCTGGCGAGAATAGTAATATTGACCGAGCCGCCATCAACGCACTTTTCTGCGCCCTTAATCGAGCAGATGCGGTATAGTATCACTCAGACCAACGTTCGCTGGATCAAAGTAGTTACCCTGTATACATGAGGGTATTTACCTTGCCGGCACTACGTTAGGGGCTGTTTTAGCCAGCACAAGTAGAGGTAGCTTTCGATGAGAGCACCTCTGTCGCACTAGCAACCGGATAACGTTTTATTGTGTCGCCCTACTTCGCTAAAGCTACGAAGGGCAGGCAGGCCTAATGCTGGCTCAGCATATAAATCGCAAATAATTATAGTCGATTTATGGGCTGGACACTGGCACTACTTAGTTCCGGCAAAGCCGGTTATGTTTACGCTGTGCAATCTAAAAGCTATTAAAGAGCTGCACAGTTGAACTTAAACAGGCACTGTAAACTATTTAAAAGAATACACTTGTGTATAAAATTATTGGAGAATAAACTGCTATTATGGAAAAAAAACATAGGTATCTCTCTTTCGCGCTAATCCTTGCTGTCATTATTCTTGCTCATCTACTAATCGTACTTTTGGTCAGAAAAAGTGCTTCAGCGGAGACTTCAGCACCTGGCGGACAAACTGCAGCCACGATGCAACCTGATCAGAAACCGAAGCCCCCACCGGCAAAGCCGTTCCGGCTCAACTACCGTTATGCCAGCCGTGACAAAATCCCCGGGTTGCCGACCGGAGGAGCGCCTGCCGGTATTTTAGTTGATTTAGATTCCGGCTACGTCCTCTGGGAAAAAAACAGCCGTAAACCGGTGCCGATAGCATCTATGACCAAGATGATGACTCTGCTGGTTGCTTTTGAAGAACTTGAACAGCGTTCCGACATAACCCTGGATACGGTAATTACAGTTACCAGAGCAGCTGAAAAAATCGGCGGAACTCAGGTATGGCTCGCCAAAGGAGAAAATTTTTCCTTGCGTGACCTGATGAAAACTATGATGCTGCGTAGTGCCAATGATTCGGCTTACCTGGTAGCCGAATATTTCGGCGGTGGCGATATCAATCAGTTTATTACGAAAATGAATCGTCGGGCTGACGCAATGAATATGAGCGGAACGATATTTTACAATGTTAACGGTTTGCCGGGAGTTAAAAATAATGTCAGCAGCCCGGAAGCATTGACTAGAATGGCATTTGAATTACTCAAACGTCCCCAGGTAATGAAATGGGCTTCGACCAGAAAGGACTCTTTCCGTGATAAATCATCTAAAGCTTACCAGATACTGGTTAATACCAATAAACTGGTGGATTCATGTCCGGGAGTTGACGGCCTGAAAACTGGTTATATCAAAGCGTCCGGCTCCTGTATTACTGTTACCTGCAAACGTGGTGGACGACGTTTGGTTGCGGTGGTAACTGGGTTCAAAAGCTGGAAAAGCCGGAATGCTTTTATTCGCAAATTGCTCGACTGGGGCTATAAACGCAGCAGTGAAATTGAGTTGAACGGCAAAAACGCAACTGTGAAGCGCCCGTAACAGTGTCTGGCGTTTTAAAAATGCCCAAACCGGCATCGCCGGCTAAAACCAGAAGAATGCATTTATGCATAAAACAACGCGAATTTACCATGCGAATTTATAAACCCAGCTAGAAAAACTTGATTTTTAATGACTTTCGTGTATTGTACGGAACATTTAATAAATCTTGCAGTCTATCAAATGTATGTAAATGTAAATGATAACTATTATGTAACGAATTTGATTGATATATAATAACTCTTACTATTTCATCAGGAAAATTCACCCAAAAATAAAGGTATGATTATGAAGAAGAGTAGTTTATTTGTAACCGCTGTTTTAGCAGCAGCCGTCATCAATGCAGGCGAAAAAGCACCTGCGGCCAAAGCAGTCAAAAAAGCCGCGCCGGCTAAAAAGATTCAGAAAATCCAGTTGACACCGGAAATGATGAAACAGCTTCAGGCGAAGCAGTCTAAGCCCATTGACTGGTCATTTCTGCCGGAAACTATTGCTGAAGTGGGTGGCAAGAAGCTTGGCAAACAGGCTCTGATTAATTTTTTTAACGAGCAGATGAAAATGATGCCTTATCAGGTAAGGGTTACTACCGAGCAGGTCAAAAAATTTGCGCCGCAAATGGTTGATCAGTTGGTCTCTCAGCAATTATTGATTGGACTGGCGGGAAAAGCCGGCTTCAAGCCGAGCGCAAAGCTGGTTGAAGATACCATCAATGCTAACCTGAAAAAGATGAAACCGGCACAATTGCAGATGATGAAACAGCAAATGGTCTCTCGCAAAACTACACTTGAGCAGTTTATTAAGAAACAGTCTGCCAATCCCATGGTTCAAGCTCAGTACGCGATTGGCGAATGGGTCAAAAGCAAAGCAACAGCAGTTAAACCTACTGATGCTGAAGTCAAGGAATTTTACAAAAAGAATAAAGATAATCCACGGATTAATCAGGCACTTCAGCTGAAAATGAGCGGCGATCCAGCTGGTTCTGTCCGCGCTTCACATATTCTGATTAAAACTGATAAAGATGAAAAAGCGGCAAAAGCGGCAAAAGCCAAAGCTGAAACAATTTTAGCTAAACTGAAAAAAGGTGGTAATTTCGCCGAGCTGGCTAAAGCCAACAGTGAAGGCCCCAGTGGGAAAAATGGTGGATCACTTGGCGCATTCAAAAAAGGTCAGATGGTTAAAGAATTTGAAGCAGCGGCTTTCAATCTTAAACCAGGCGAAGTATCTGGACTGGTAAAAACTAAATTCGGCTACCATATCATTCGGCGTGACAAATCTGCGGAAACTAAATATTTTCCGTATGACACGGTTAAGGAGAAAATTGCTGCATTTTTGACCGCCCAGAGCGAACGTAGTGTATTTGCCGGAATCATCAAAACTGAATTGAAGAAAGCAAAAGCTGAACAGAAAGTTAAGATTTTTGTAAAAGCCAAGAAATAGTTTTTCTACTTACATCCCCGCCCGGTTCGGAAACGAATCGGGCTTTTTTTATCCAATGTCAGAACTTTTAGATCGAAAACCGGTATTACTTCCCTGACGATTGTTGACGTTGACGACGTACCATATAAAGATTGGTGCGGTATTTGGCACTATGGGGCACCAATGAGGTTGCCAGTAAAAAACAGCGTTCAGCTGCCGCTAAATCACCTTTTTGGGCAGCTCCGGCTCCGGCGTTATTCAATACGCTGTGCGCCTTTTGTCCCACCAGGATTTTAATCCCTGGCTGATAACGCCGATTGAGACATAGCGTGTAGCCGAAAAGAACAATATTATCCCGCGTCGGGAACTGTTCTGCCAGTTTCAGCGCGTAGCCTAAAGCCTGCTCCGGCTGTTGTTGACGATTATAAGTTTTGATTAAATTCTGACGCGGACGGTCAGAGTTGGGGAATTGCGCTACTGTTGTCTCCCATAACGCTATTTCACTGCTCCAGTCCATGCTGCGTTGAACCGTAATTAACGAGAACAGAATGAGCACCGTTGCGGTAATCAGTTTAAGCCGCTGCCCCGTTTTGCCTTCTGAATGCTTTGCGGGCTGTGCCGAAAAACGTTTAAACAGTTCAGCCCCAAGCCAGGCAACTGCAAGCGTCGGGATGTAGAGGAAACGTTCCGCGCCAAGTTGTTTCATCGCGATAATATTGCTGAATGGGATTAAGGCGCACCAGAACCAGAGCCAGGGGGCTAATAGTTTTTTACGGATAAACAACCAGGTCAAAGCTGCGAACAGACCAATAAAAATCAGTGCATAAAGCCAGGCAGTGCCATCCGACATGGTTGCCGCGTAAGGATAGTTCTGGTAATCGGCAAAAAGCGGCCAGGGCAACAGTTCGATTCGCAGATAACGCAGAAAAATGCGTGGCATACTGAGCCAGGTAGTCCAGCAATCACCGGTAATATAACCACTTTGAGCAACTTTATTCAGTACCGTTGAGCGTGCTAAAACTCCGCCGCCAGCGATTGCCAACATAATTAAACTGGTACCAACACTCCAACGTGGAACAAGCCGGCAAACGCTTTTATCACGGTTCCAATGTTGAATTGCAACAAACATCAGTATAAAAACCGGAAAGAATATTACTGACAGTTTGGCAGTGATAGCAAAGACAAAAGCCAAACAGGCCAGAGTTGCAACACTAAGATTATATTTAACTGCAGTTTGGCTGTTTTTTAACCTTAAAATAAGTAAAAATGATGTCAGCATGAAGAATGCCGCCATTAGATCTTCCAGACTCTTGGCCCAGCAAACTGCTTCGGTATTGACCGGATGAACCGCGAATAGCAGCGCGCCGATCATTGCCGCCAGCATATCGCCGGTTATCCGTAACAGCAGTAGAAACAACATGACTGCAACCAGTCCGTGAAAAATAATATTGAGCAGGTGATACCAGAATGGTTCTAGTTGAAATAACTTATAGGTAATTGCATGCACCACAGTGCGCAATGGACGCCAGTTGCTGGCGGTCATTTGAGCCGGATCATATTCGACACTGCTCCCTGCTCTTTTATAGAATGTACTGAAAGCCGCCGGAAGCGAACGGATTTTTTCATTGCGGATAATGACGCCGTAATCATCCCAGACCAGGTCGAAGAAGGCACTTTGCCAGTAAATGGCTATAGCACAGAAAAAGATTCCACTAATCGCAATAATAATATTTTTTCTACTTTTTGTCACTAATTCCATAATTACTAAGTTTTTCAGTGTTCCCACGGGCTATTTCAATTTAGCATTGACCTGTTTAAATTCCTTGCCGGCTTTGGTCCCGAGCTTTTTCATGATTGCCGCATTGAGCTGTTTAACTGCAACTGTTTGACGATATTGGGGAGTGGCTTTCAGCAATTGTAAGGTTTGACGGTAAATATTCCCGGCTTCAGTTGTTTTGTTCAGTAACAGATAATTGGCACCGAGCAGCAGTTGCGCGGTCAGTTTATCATTTGCGTTCTTTGCCGCTACCCGGAGTAATGGCAGTGATTTATCCGGTTTGCTGTCAAGCAACAGTATCGTGCCGTATTTCAATTTAAGTTCCGGGTTATTTTTATCCAGTGCCAGCAGTTGGGAATAGCACCACGCAGCTGCGACATAATCTTTTTGGGTTTCATGTCCTGCTGCCATCTGGCGCAGTGCAACTACAGCTTCAGAGTCGCTTGATTTTGATTTTACTGCGAATATTTTATCCAGCATCGGGTCATGGGCCGCTCCGAGTTTTAAGGCTTTCCGATAGCAATCGCCAGCCTCTTGCTGAGCTTTTTTATCTGTGGCAAGCAGTTGAGCCAGTTTCATATTCGCTTCCGCTGAATTAGGGGAGAGTGACAGGGCTCGACGGAAACTTACTCCGGCCGCTTTGTCCTGCTTTAACTGTTGCAGAATGGAGCCGTTGAGAATATGGACCCGGCTGTTATCAGGCGTCAGTGTCACTGCCTGTTTGACCGTTGCCAATGCCCCCTGATTATTGCCGCTGTTGGAGAGTGCGGAGGCGAATGCCAGGAGCAGTTCCACATCTTTAGGCGCACCCCTGAGAGCTTTTTCCAGTTGTTGTGCTGATTTGCGGTAATTACCCCGGTTAAGGTTGATTAAGCCGAGTCGACGGTTGGCTTCCGGATGATCAGGGGTATTAGTGATAATTTTCCGGTAGTGCCATGCCGCAGCCTCATAGTCGTTACTGTTTGCGGCCTGGATACCTTCCTGAAGCAGAAACGCTATCTGATGGTCGCTTAATTTTCCAGGCAGCATTTGCGGTGCGGTTTTTTTAATTTTCACTGCTTTCTGAATGCGCTGTTTCAGTTGGTTCTGATATTTTGCCACAGCTTTACGGCTGGCGTTCAGCATTATTTCCAGCCGGGCTATTTCAGCACTTTTCTCAGCTAATTGTTTTTTGCTTGCGGTTTTTAATTTCCGAGCCTGAACAACGATCTTTTTGTCTGAATTGATTGTTGCTTGTAGTTGTTTGATGCTTTGTTCCAATTTTACAGTTTTGTCATTATATGCTTTTTGAGCCTGATTAACTGTTTTTTCGGTGGAGCTGAGCTTTGCCTGCAACTGTTTTATGGTCTTTTTCAGTTGCACTGTTTGAGTTTTATATGCTTGCTGGGACTCAGCAACTGTTTTATCGGCGGTGCTGATTTTTGCCTGCAACTGCTTGATGGTTTGCTTCAGTTGTGCTGTTTGGGCATGCTGCGCTTTTGAGATTTGCTCTTTTTGTGTTTTCCCGACATGAGCCGCTAAATTTTCCTGTTCTTTTTCAAGCCTGATAATTTTTGCGGTATATTCGGCTGCCTTGGCCGCCATGGAACTGTTCTGACGCTGCAGGCGTTTTATCTCCTGTTGCAAACCGCGTTCTGCCTGGCTTTTTTTAAAGGTTGGCGGTTTGACCGGGATAAAAATATCCGGCTTATTGTATTCAGCCAGTTCATCGATCAGGGTTTTATTCCGTTTAAGCAATTTCAGCCGTTCTTGTTTTGATCTATTGAGTTCTTTGGCGATGAGATCACTTTTGCTGAGCATCAGCTTCAATTTATCATTTGCTTTGGTAACGGCATCATAATCTTTAACAAAGGTTTTGAGGTTTTTATTTTCCTCGTTAAGGTCGAGGTTATCATCTTTAAGTTTTGTATTTTCGTCTGATAACTTCATCAACTGCTGTTGCTGTGATTTACGGGTCAGTTTATATTGCTGACTGCTGGCTTTTTCGTTGGCCAGCTGAGCATTCAGTTTATCAATAATCAGTTTATATTGAGATACGGTACTGGCATCCGAAGTGCCGGAGCGTTTTGAGTAGCTTTTACCGAATAGGTTGAGATCCTCTCTCAACTGCTGGTTTTCCTGGCGCAGTTTGGTTATTTCCTCCGTCTGAAAATTTGAGGCACCGCTTTTTTTCAGGGCGCGGTCAGATGATTTTTTCAGACGCTGTCTGAGCTCCTGTTTTGCTGTTTCGGCACTGCTGAGCATATTCTTCAACTGGGTTAAGTTGGCATGCTCTTCGATAAGTTTATTCTTTAAGGTCAGACTTTCGCGCAACAGGGTATCGGTTTTGCTCTGCAATTTACTCAATTGCTGAGTTAGGGTAATATTTTCCCGGGCAATTTTCTGATTAATCGCGGCTGATTTTGATTTGTCACTGTTATTCAGCCATTCCTCCATCTTGCCCAGGCGTGCTTTGTAACGCTGTGCATTGCGTTGTTCGATGCTATTGATATATTTTTGTTTATCCAGCTCAACTGAAGCCTTGTTGGCCTGTTCACGATAGTTTGAAACGTTGCGATTGAGACGTTTTATCTCATCTTCCAGAGCTGAGATTCTGGCATCTGCCTTCCTGACAGAAAATTTATCACTCCGGTTGTTCTTTTTCTGAGTGATAAGATCATCCTGCAGTTGCCGGATATTAGCCAGATACATTTTTATTTTCTGGCCGAGCAAATCACTGCGCATCTTTTCTTCAACCAGTTTATTGTTCAAAGAATCTTTTTCGGTCTGCGGTGTTCGTTGCCGTTGCTGGAGGATGCTGTATTTTTCCAACAGTAACTGGTATTTGCGGTTTATTACACTTTTCTCTTTGATCAGACTTTCTATTTCAGCAAGAGCACTACTGCTGCGTTTGTCCTTATTGCGGTAATCTTCCAGCTGAACCAACGCGGTGAAGAGTTTTTCACGATAAGTCTTCAGCTGGCGTTTAAGCAATTTAATTTTGCGTGATTCCGAGACCGCTGTGGTGGTTTTTGTGCTGCCTTCGCTGGAGAAGGTAAATTTATCATCATCGCGTGAGTCCCGTTGGGTGCGGTATGAAGTTGTCGTTTTCGTAGTATAACGGTTGTTGTCGGCTGGGCGTTTAAGTTGGCTGTATTCCATCTGGGCAATTTTCTCATCACACAGTTTGATGCGTTTCATAATGATATCCTGACGCCAGTTCGGTTTCGCCTGTTTAACTTTCATGAAAGCACGTTTGGCATTCAGGTATGCTGCCAGGGATTCATCATATTTTTTCGCACTGCTGAGCTGTTCGCCCCGTTCGAAAGATTCAAAGCCTTTGCGCCAATATTCCCAGGGTGAGATGTTATCACCAATCAGCTCATCCGCTCCGAAAAGCACTCCGCCAGTGACCAACATTAAGCATAACAGCAACTTTTTCATTATATTTTCCCTTATTTTCTTATTGGTTGAATTAGGGTAATTCCCCTACAAGTTTCAAGCCCATCACACCATAAAATCGGCAAATTTATTTTTTATATCGCAATTCATGTTTACTACCAGTTCCAGATTACCATTTTCATCATATTCTGAATTCATCACCATGGTGCGGGCATGAGCCAATGCCGCCAGATCATGACGTGAAGGTGGCAGTTTCAGCCGAATAACTTCGGTTGTCTGCGGTAGATATTTCATCAGCTTGCGTTTCAGTTCATTCAACCCCGCTCCGGTTTTAGTTGAAACGAACAAGCTTTCCTCGAACAAATTCTTGACTCTGGCGTAGATCAGCGGATCATCTGCCAAGTCAGTTTTGTTGAAGACCGGCAGAATTTTTTTGTTATCTGCCTTAAGTTCACGCAGGACATTCATGGTTGTTTCCCAATGATCTTCAACATGCGGGCTGCTGATATCCAGAACCAGAACTAAGAAATCCGCCAATACCGCTTCTTCAAGAGTTGATTTGAATGCTTCAACCAGATTATGGGGCAGTTTACGGACAAAACCGACGGTATCAGTCAGTAACAGTTGCCGATTGTCGGGTAGAACGACTTTTCTGGTAGTCGGGTCAAGGGTGGCAAACAGTTTGTCTTCTACAACAACATCTGAACCTGTCAGGGCATTGAGCAGTGATGATTTGCCAGCGTTGGTATAGCCGACAATCGCTGCATGCGGCAGCTGATGCCGGTCACGGCTTTTACGTTGGGTCGAACGTTGCTGCTGCACTTCCAGCAGCTCTTTTTTTAGACTGTTGATACGCTGTTGCACCATGCGCCGGTCAGCCTCGATCTGTTTTTCACCTTCACCGCGAGTGCCTTTATTCCCCCCGCGCTGGCGCGACAGATGTGTCCAGGCCCGGGTGAGCCGCGGCAGTGAATATTTCATCCTGGCCAGCTCTACCTGTAATACTGCTTCGCGGGTTGAGGCACGTGAGGCAAAAATATCCAGAATAACTTCCTGCCGGTCAATAACGCAAATTTTTGTCAGGCGTTCCCAGTTACGCTGTTGCGACGGAGACAGTTCGCCGTCAAATACCAGGCAGTCAGCTTTTTGTTCAACAATCATCTCGACAATCTCGGCTGCTTTACCGCTGCCGATATAATATTTAGCCTGTGGTTTTTTTATCTTCACAACCATTTTGTCAATGACCGGAATATTAAGGTTGGCGACCAGTTCTTCGAGCTCTGCCAGATGTTCATGCGCATCCGCCGTGCTCTCCTGATGTTTATGAATTCCGACCAGGATTGCCCGTTCAACTAATTTTCTATTATCTTTTTCTGTATCAATCATAACCTATAATATAATCCGTCAACCAACTAACCGCAAAGTATTAGTTGAGTAAAGTTGTAAAAGAGTTATAAACCGATTGATTTTCCTACTGCTGATTGTATATTATTTGTTCGTCAAGCAATTAAGTTGTTCGGACGATTAAAATAATAAAAACGAGGTATCATAAAGCCTCAAATATAGAAAGCTTTTGGAGATAGTATAATGAAGGCAAAAAAAGATAAACAAAGTGAAGAAGCAGTGAAACCGGATATTGTGGAAGAGGTTGATAAAGCCAGTGAGTCAGATGAGGGTTGGGATACAGCAGAACAGCCTCTGGAGACAGAGGTAGTTGAGGATAAAGAAAAGACACCTGAAGAACAGATTAAGACGTTGGAAGATGCGGTGGCGCTAGCCGAAGACAAAACATTGCGCTTGCAGGCTGAGTTTCAGAATTACCGTAAACGGACCTTTAAAGAGGTCAGCACTGCCAGACAGAATGCTGTTGCTGATACCGTATTGCCGTTTCTGCAGGTATTCGACCATTTCAATATGGCTGTTCGTGCTGCGAAACAGGGTGACAATATGGAGGCGATTCTTCAGGGTATGGGTATGATTCTCAATGAATATGGCAAAGCTCTGGATGAATTGGGAATTAAACAGGTTGATGCGACCGGTGCGGAGTTTGATCCAGAACAGCACCAGGCGGTTGCTCATGAGGCATCCGAAGAGGTTGCGGATGGCACGATTATTAAACAATGGTCATGTGGTTATAAGATGGGTGAAAAATTAATGCGTCCGGCGATGGTGGTGGTCAGTAGCGGCCCGGCTGAAGCTGAGGCTGATGAACCGGCGACGGAGGAGTAAACAGTTATGTCACAGGATTATTATGAATTACTGGGGGTGAACAAAAATTCCTCAGCGGCGGAAATAAAGAAAGCCTACCGTAAGTTGGCGGTAAAATATCATCCGGACAAGAATCCCGGCGATAAGAGTGCGGAGGATAAATTTAAAGAGATATCCCAGGCCTACGAAGTACTCAGCGACCAGAAGAAAAAGACTCAGTATGATCAGTACGGTCATGACGCCTTTACCCGTTCCGGCCGTGGCGGCGCAGGCGGCGGCGGTGGTTTTCATGATCCGTTTGATATTTTCAGCCAGGTATTTGGCGGTGGTGGCGGCGGCGGTGGCGGCGGCGGCGGTTCGATTTTCGAAGATCTGTTTGGCGGCGGCGGTCAACGTTCCCGTAATGGTGCCAGAGATGGTGCTGATCTGCGTTATGATCTTGAAATAGAGTTTGAAGACGCGGTTTATGGTGCTGACAAAAAGATCAATATCCCTAAAATGGTCAGTTGCAAAAAGTGCAGCGGCAAAGGCAGTGAGCCGGGTTCCGGCATGAAAACCTGTCATCAGTGTGGTGGTGCCGGTCAGGTATCGCTTGGTGGTGGTTTCTTCAATATTCGCCAGACTTGTCCAGGTTGTCAGGGTACCGGGCAGGTTATCGAAAAACCATGTCGGGATTGCCATGGCGAAGGTCGGGTACGGTCAGAAAAGAATCTTCAGATTCATATTCCACCGGGCGTTGATACCGGTTCAAGGCTTAGAGTTTCAAACGAGGGTGAATCAGGCACCCGTGGTGGCCGCACCGGTGATCTTTATATATTTATTCATGTCAAAAGCCATGAAATATTCCAGCGTGAAGGGAATGACATTATTTGCGAAATTCCGATTGATTATCCAACCGCCGCCCTGGGCGGGGTTATCGAGGTGCCGACTGTTTCCGGCAAGACTAAAATGAAAATTCCGGATGGCACCCAGAGCGGAACCGTGTTGCGGCTGAAAGGTAAAGGCATTCCTTCACTGCGTGGCGGCCCGCGTGGCAACCAGCTGGTCAGAGTATTTGTTGAGGTACCGAAACATTTAAGTCGTGAACAGCGCACTGCGTTGACTGAATTTTCAGCCACACTTGATAAAGGCAAAAATCATCCGTTGCTGTCCAGATTTTTAAAGAAGGCTCAACGTTTTATGAGCGGCGATTAGGTCGATGCAATTTTGCAAACCTGACCCCGCGAACAGGACTGAAAGTCGCAGGCTACTATTTTAAGTTCCTGCACAGCCTGTTATGTTCAACAAGGTTTTTTTATGGGTAAGAAGAAAAAAAAGAGCGATCCTGGTAGTTTGGCAAATAATCGCAAGGCACGGCATGATTTTCATATCACTGCTAACTATGAAGCGGGAATCGTTCTGACCGGGACTGAAGTCAAGAGTTGCCGGGCGCGTTCAATAACCCTCAGCGATGCCTATGTAAAAATAGAGAACGGCGAGGCGACGCTGTTCAATGCCCATATTGCCGAATACGAACACGGCAACCGCTACAATCACGTTCCGAAACGTCCCCGTAAGCTGTTGTTGCACCGGCGTGAGATTCTCAAGATGTCTCAACTGACCAAAGAGAAAGGTTTTACCATTATTCCGTTGAAATTTTACCTTAAACGCGGCAAGGTAAAGGTTGATCTCGGTGTGGCAAAAGGCAAACAGCTCTTCGATAAACGCGAATCATTGAAAAAGCGTCAGGATGACATCGACTCCAGACGAGCCATGAACCGTAATTATTAATTTTTTTCTTTTTGCCTGTCACTTTGCCCGCTTTTTTGACATTATATTGTGAAAACGGCAATTATAAGATTGCCTATAGCCGACTAATAATTGCTTGACAATTAATTAATAGAGGGTAAGCTTAAATATATTGTGATAAAAAGGGATTCTATGCAGCGACCTGTTGAAACAACTGTAATCGATAGCAAGGCGTTTGAGATTTTAGTGCGTGAACATCATCGGCGCCTGTTGGCTTATGGCATAAGTTTAGCCCAGAATGAAGTGATTGCCGAAGATTTGGTTCAGGACGCATTTATCACCGCGTTTTTAAAACTGGAAAAAATAGATACTCCCGCAAGTTTTCCTGCCTGGATGCGTTCTATCATTCGTAATAAATATTATGAATATTGTCGTAAAAATCGTGAAATTCCCTGTCCAAAAGAATATATTGAACAAATTTGCGATATTCATACAGGCTGGGACAGTAAAGCTGAAGCAGGTTTTGATCTTATTCAACTGCTTCATGACTGTATTGGTAAACTGCCTGAAACGATGGGCCAGGTGATTAAAATGTTTTATATGGACAGACTTTCCGGTCATATTATTGCGGATATGATAAGCTGTCAAGTCGCTACGGTGCGCAAACGTCTGGAACGGGCGCGGAATAGTCTTGGAATATGTATTGAAGAGATGAAAGGGGCGATTGAGTAGTATGCGTTGTCCCAACGCATGTAACAGGCTGTAACAGCAATGTGTATAATAGTAAAGTATAGCTTCACCCACAGGGTAGTTTAATTATTGCTCTTTGTGCGGGGAAGGCGCAAACTACCTTTCACACTGAAATTGATGTTAATGCACTTGTGTATTAGGACTCACAAAAAAATAAGTTGGAGTTTTGTGTAGCCCTTAGGATTGCACGAATTAGGTGCTATTTAAACCTAATAGGAATTGTATTTAGGCCACGCTAGTAAGGGGTAGCCCAGCACTTAAATATAAACTATTATTAAAAGTTTATATTTCTATTAATTTAAGTGCTGGACGCTGGCACTACTGGGCTCCGGCACCGCCGGTTATGCTTAAATTAACTTAATTACTAGGTGTTTTCCCATAAATTACTTTCATATCAGGACGTTCGGTACAGTAGTAATGAACCCAGATATAAATGTGGTTGAACAGTGCAACTATCAGAGCTGCTTTCGAAGAAAAAAGTAACCCGGGCAAATAGAGAATCATGAGACCATAGACATACATCCCATTGTCAGTGAAACGAAAAATCCCTTTTTTCACATAGGGTTCATTATAGTCTTTATCAAAATGGTCAATCCCGTATGCTCTTGCGAGAGTAAAATACCTTATTACAGAGTAAAAAAGATAAATTACTACTAAGCTGATTACTGCGGCTAATAAATAAGCAAAATAAGGGTTTATTAAAAGTGAATACTGGCTACTCTTCGCAAGTATAATTATGAAAATTAACCGAGAGGCAAAAAGGATTGAAAACCCTGCTGCATATATTTTAAAGGATCTTGCTACTCCATAGCGTTTTGTAAACGTGTTTTGATAGAGTTCTAGCCTCCAGATTAACCAGACATAAACCTGATGAAAAATTGGAATTGCGATTGCCAGCCAGAACCATGCCCTGGTACTAATGCCCCACAAGGCACCATTCATTACAGCGTAATTATTGGCAATAAATATTTTAATGAACGTAATCAGAGATATTACAGACACCAAATTCCAAATTTGATTACGAAAAACTTCTCTCACAATAGAGCTCCTTCCCGCTATATTTCAAAAGCCTAACAAGTTATTATATAGTTTCTACATATCATCCGGGAATGGGATGTTAGGGACATTAAGAATTTTTGACTATATCTTACGTAATTTCTCTAAAGTAATTGATTGCAGTGATTTGTCAAGCTTTGGCAATAAATTATATTTCCCAATAACATGCTGTTTGTCATGATAGTCAGTTGCTTTATATCATCCCTGTTTCCACTCTATATCCAAGGCAACCTGAAGTTTTACTGTAGACCGTAACCCGCATCCCGTAAACCTAACTACTATTTACCAATCGCTGCGCGGACTGCTGCAACTGATGGGTTGATCAGTTGCGGGGCGTTGGCAAAGGTGCCTTTAATGCCCATGCTACCCAGTTCATCTTTGTGATAACCGACTACCGCGTCAGGATCTTTGAGAATATTTCCAGTCAGAATACCGACAACCTGTTCATCCGATCCGATGATGCCGGCTTCGACCAGTTTCTTAGCACCGGCAACGGTACAGCAAGATGCCGGTTCGGCACCGATACCGGACGCGTCAACCATTGCCTTGGCATCCATGATTTCCTGCTCGGTAACCTCTTCAACCACACCGTTGCTCCATTCCAGTCCACGCAGGGATTTTTCCCATGAAATTGGGTTGCCGATCTTTATGGCGGTCGCAATGGTATCCGGATCAAGCACCGGTTTGTATTCGGTATGATTTTTCCACATGGTATAGAGTGGGTTGGCGCCAGCAGCCTGAATTACGGCAATTCGAGGAATTTTATTGATAATTCCCAGTTCGTATAGTTCCTGAAGTCCTTTGCTCAGGGCACTGTTATTACCCAGATTACCGCCGGGAATAACGAACCAGTCCGGCACCTGCCAGTCAAGTTGCTGGAGCACTTCAAAGCCGATAGCTTTTTGACCTTCGATACGAAACGGATTGATTGAATTAAGCAGGTAGATATTAAGTTCACTGCACACCTCCTGGACCAACTGCATCGCGTCATCAAAATTACCTTCGATTTGCAACGTTATACCGTTGAACGCTAATGCCTGAGCCAATTTCCCGTAGGCTATTTTACCTTCAGGGATAAAAATGACTGATTTCATTCCGGCTATTGCCGCATATGAGGCCATACTGGCACTGGTATTGCCGGTACTGGCACAGGCAACAGTCGAGGCATGGTAAAATTTAGCTGCGGTTGTGCCGCAGGTCATGCCGCGATCCTTGAAACTGCCGGTCGGGTTTTCGCCTTCGTGTTTGAGCAACAGGTTTTTAAGTCCGGCATATTCACCGGCTTTGCCTGCTTCATAAAGTCGGGTATTGCCTTCGTAACGGGTAACAAGCTGTTCTTCAGGCAGGTCGAAAATAAGTTCTTTATAGCGCCAGACACCGGATGAGAGCGGGCCGCGTTTCATGCCCCAACGATCTTCCCAGGTTTTTTTCAGTTGCGCCCCGTCAATTTTTGACAGGTCGCGTTTGGCATCCAGAGTGCCGCCGCAGTCGCAGGAGTAACGAATTTCGTCTATCTCATATTTGGCTTGGCAGTTAACGCATTCCAGCCAGCACAGTATCATTTTGTCCATAATTAATGCTCTTTAAAATTATTTATTGAATTAACTGAAAATCTACAGTGAAATAATTTTATATCAAGTCAGTTCGACATAATGTTTCTGAATTTCCGGGGCACGTTCGGCAATATTCGACAGATGATCTCCGATTTTTTCCAGTTCATTCAACATTTCAATAAAGATAATACCAATTACCGGATCGCAGTTGCCTTTACTGAGACGCTTGATGTGGCTGTGTTCAAAATTATCCGCCATTTTATTGATACATTTTTCGTCACTGAGGGCGAAGGTAATATTATCCCGCTCAGTGCCGTTCAACGCGGCAATGACATTTTTAGCCTGGTCGACCAGCACTGTCCACATCTCCTCAAGCTCTTTATGAGCTTTTTCTGAAATATCTTTCTTGGTCTTTTTCAAGCGCTCAGTCAAGGCGAGAATATTTTCAGTATGATCTGCAATACGTTCGGCATCGTTGGTACAATGCATCAGTAACGGCACCAACTGCGCCTGAGATTCGGTTATTTCACGTTGGGTCAACTGAACCAGATAGTTGGTGATGTCCGACTGTAATTCATCCATCGTATCTTCACGTTTCTCCAAATCCTGGAACCCTTTAATATCGGTGTTAATCGGGAAAAAATGTTGATTGACTGCCATATCCACCATTTTCCATGACTCTTTTACCATATAGCGAATTGAATGAATCGCCTGTTCAAGCGCAATTGACGGCGTTGCCAGCAGATGTGGTTCCAGATGTTCAATTTTCAGCTTTTCATCGGCTGGGATTGGGATTATCATTTGGCACAACTTGGCTATAAGACCGACAAACGGAATAAGCAGGAGGACATTGAAAATATTAAAGAAGGTATGCGCCATAGCGATATGCCGCACCATATTCTGCGGCACCGAAGCAAAGACATCGCCCTGAGTAATATTATTAACGAAATACATGAATATCGGAATACCTGTTCCGGGATATGGGATAAAAAACAACCATATCATCAACCCGGAGCCGATAACATTAAACAGAAAGTGAGCCATCGCGGCCTGTTTGGCGACCCGGTTAGCTGCGATAGAAGCCAGCGCGGCGGTTACGGTAGTACCAATATTGGTTCCCAAAATTAATGGCACCGCGGTATAGAAATC
This sequence comes from Victivallaceae bacterium, assembly GCA_021647315.1. Classification (GTDB taxonomy): domain Bacteria; phylum Verrucomicrobiota; class Lentisphaeria; order Victivallales; family Victivallaceae; genus JAKIUY01. The sequence continues at coordinate 11,292 of JAKIUY010000019.1, read as the reverse complement.
AATTAATCCAGTTCCAGCCAACGCCAGGACAATCCCCATTGAGGCTGAACTGCTCTGAACCAGCACTGTCACCGCTGCGCCAATAAAGATGGCGCCGCAGATTGCCATAACCGGCATTGACCCATTTATCGGTGAACAGTCAAATGTCTGAAATACTTTAATAAAAGTCGGAAAAGTTCCGATAAGTTTGAGTTCACTGCTCATTGTGGTCATGCCGAGGAACAGCAGACCGAATCCAAGCACTGTCTCACCCCAACCCTTGATAACATTATTCTTTTTGATAATCACCAGTAGCAGGCCGATAACAATCGCCGGGAACGCAAGTTTAGTCAGTTTGAATGAGATCATCTGGGCGGTGATCGTGGTTCCGATGTTGGCACCGAAGACAATGCCAATCGCCTGCGTCAGGTTAATCAGACCGGCATTGACAAACCCGATAACCATAACCGTACAGGCACTGGATGATTGAATTACCGCAGTTACCATCATCCCGGCAGAGGCGGCAACAAAACGATTCTTAGCAAAAAACTGCAGAATTTTCCGCATGTTCTCGCCTGCGACCATCTGCAATCCGCTGCTCATCAATGACATCCCGAAAACAAATAGCGCAAGCCCACCCAGTACCGTAATAATCAATTCAGTTGCGTTCAGTCCCAGTTCAGTAACTGAAATACCACGGACATGAATATTGTGTTCAGAATCAGCGACCTCAACGTTTATTTTATAGCTACCGGTTTTATTGCCGAGTTTTACGTTGGTCTCAGCGATCCCATCTTTATTAGTGTAAACTGTAGGGTTTTTAATTGAGGTTTTGATTTTTTTCTCAGGGGTTGAGCCAATAGAAAAATATACTGGAGCTCCTTCGACAGGCTTCCCGGCGGCATCCACAACTGTGACTTTGATTGGGTTCTCCAGTATGCTGCCCGCGGCGGTCTGCTGCCGGCTCCCGGTAATCGAGATACCGTTGATAAATCTTAAAGTAACACTTTTCTTTTCATAACCGACCGGAATGATTTTCAGATAGTGGTCACCAATAGTTTTGCCTGATTTTACTTTGAAGTGAACACCGCCACCGGAATCGCTTTTTAATTCTTTGGACGCAATGATTAAATCTGAACCATCCAATGGTTCCAATAGGATAGTTGCATTAGCAACTGGACCCCGGGTTCCTTTGCCACCAAGTAGCCCCGGTTGATTTTGCCCCTGAAGTTCAATTCTGATCTCTTTGCCGTATTCCTGGTTTGGCAGGGCGCATTGGTTATTACCCTGAATGATTTTTATTTTATCGACAATGCCCTTGTCTTGAGTTTTGCCACATCCAGTCAGTATTAAACCTACGCCCAGAATTGAGACCAGCAACATATTAAATTTCAATGAAACTATTTTATTCACTTTTATATTTCCTTAATTAATAAAAATATTAACTGTTAAATCTGTTTTTTTACATAATTTTAATAATCTACACTGAAATAGGCTAATCTTCAAAAAGGATAGTAAGATGAAGTGTTAGTTTTATGTTAAATTCATGCTTTACCATAAAAACTCCAGCTCCATTTCCCATATACTTTTTTGAGAATATTTTTCTAGTAGTTTTATTTAAAAAGAGACGGACGCTTCTCTATCACAATCAGAGCGGAGGTTATTTTCAGCACCTCTTCAAGGACCGGTCCGAAAACGACAACTGCTGTCGCCCCGGCCTGTTCAATAATCTTTTGGCGGGCCGAGAATCTCATCCCAGGGCTGTTTATAAAAATGTTGTCTATTTTCAAACATATTGATTTTTACAATATGGTAGAGGGCTGAAATGCCATCTTTCCAGGTGATCTTTTTCCCTTCATTATAGCGGCGTGGATTGTAAGAAATCGGCACTTCATAAATATTTAAACGGCGTGATTTGGCAATTTTAGCGGTAAATTCAACTTCAATGCCGAAACGCTTGGACGAAAGGTTGATATTCTGAATCACTTCACGTTTGAACGCCTTATAACAGGTCTCCATATCCGAAAGATGAATATCGGTAAAAACATTGGAGATAAAGGTCAAAAATTTATTCCCCATTTCATGGCGAAAATATCTGACGCGTCCCGGAGTTCCCATAAAACGTGAGCCATAAACAACATCCGCTTTGCCGGACGCCAGTGGTGCCAGAACATTGGGGTAATCAGCTGTATCATATTCAAAATCGGCATCTTGAATAATAATATAGGGTAGCGTTGCTGAGTTGATACCGTAAGTTACCGCTGCTCCTTTTCCCTGATTCATATCATGAAAAAGTAATTTTATCCGAGGATTATCTTTGTAGGCTTCAAGCTGCTTTATCGTGCCGTCGGAAGAGGCATCATCAATAATAATAATCTCGCCCGGTTCAGGACGTGACAGTACTCGGTCGATTACCTGACATACATACTGTTCTTCATTGAATACCGGAATAATAACCGAAACCTGTCCAGCTAATTTGTTGTTTGTCATAATCTATTTCCCCAGTTCCGCGGAACGCGCCGCTGCTGTATTTACCGCATCTGACACAATCCCTTTAAAAGCACGGCGTTCAAGCACCGCTAAAGCCGCGGCGGTAGTACCGCCGGGGGATGTAACCATATCACGCAGTACCGCAGGGTGTTCGCCTGACTCAATCATCATAGCCGCGGCGCCCGCGACTGTTTGTCCTGCCAGCATCAGAGCAGTATCACGTGGCAGCCCGGCTTTGACCCCGCCATCTGCCAATGCCTGAATAAAATCGAAAACATAAGCAGGTCCGCTGCCACTCAGTCCAGTTACCGCATCCATCATTTTTTCATCAACTCGGCAGACTTTTCCAACTGCACTTAAAATCAGCTTCACAGCGTCAGCTTCAGTTTCAGTAATATCAGCTGAGGCACACCAGGCGGAAACGCCTTGACCAACCAGTGCCGGTGTATTAGGCATTACCCGAATAATCTTACTGCTGCCGCTAATTTTCGCCAGTAGCTTGATAGTTATCCCAGCCGCAATTGAAATAATTGTTTTCTCTGCTAAAAGCAATTCTGCCAATGCACTTTTAATTACTTGAGGCTTTACTGCAATAATAACGATATCTGCCTCTTTTACCATCCGCTCAGGATGTTCAGTACTTGCAGCTACGCCAGTGGTGGTGGTAAAACTTTCCACTGCGGAACTGTTAACATCATAAGCGCTGATGTTATCGGCATTAAAGCCATTTTTAACCATGCCGCCAGCAATGGCAGAGGCCATTTTACCCGCACCGATAAAAATAATTCTACCAATGTTTTTCATCTGTTCTACTCCTTAAACAGGCATTCGCCTGAATTGCTCCGCCTTGCGGTACATTAATAATATTTTACTGCGTCTGTCGCGACGCCCGAGTATCAAAAAACGATAATATATGAGCCGTTTTTTATCCGTTATTGTTCCGTTATATATCAATCCAGCACAAAATCCAGCACAAAGTAACATAGGCGTCCCGCCTGTTTTTTTTATTTTACTCAGGCGGGACGCCTAACTACTTTAAACTTGAATACAGTTAACTTACCCCGTTTAAGGGCTTTTAGCAACAGAGTGAGTGAAAAATATCCGACAAGCAGGACAAATAATTATTTTGACCCATTCATGAGTCAAACGCTTCCTTAAGAAACTTAATCATAAATGGACTGTATTTCTGAATCGAAAATTGCTTGGCAGATTTTTTAGCCGCTTTGGCAAACTTGTTATATAACTTTTTGTCAGTGGCAAGTTGTTCCAGTGCGGCAACCCATTCTTCCTGACTGTTGGCCAGAAAACCATTGAATTCGTCATTAACCACGGTACAATTTTCACCCACCGGACTGGCAATAACCGGAATCCCGGCCGCCAGATACTGAATTAGTTTAAACGCCGATTTACCACGGGCAAACGTATCATTGACTAACGGCATGATGCCGACATGACTTCTCATCAGCAACTCTGTTTCTGTTTCCTGCGACCAGTCAACAAAACGCATATTGACCCCAGAAACTGCCCGGGGTTCCAAACTGCTGGCTGCAATCACCAGCAATTCAAAATCAACCTCTGCCGCCATTGCCTGCAGTTGCTCGGCATGCTGTTCAAGAAAACAGTAGGTTACCGGTGTACCAATCCAGACAACCGTAAACCGGTCAAACTTCGGTTTGTCACAACAATACAAATCTATATCCACGACAGTCGGAATTTTCAGCACATTTTTATTAAGTTTCAGACATATTTCCCACAGCATATTGTTAGCTACAATAATCCCGGCGGCGTTGGTCGCGAGCAGGTCAAATTTATCCGCCAACATGGGTTTTGAACGGTATTTCTCCCAGACATCATCATCAAAATTGAGAATATACTTTCTGTTTTTTAATAATAAGCGTTCAACTTTATAAGGTATAAACGGCAGTAGCTCATATTCAATAATCAGTTGCTTGCCGGCAAAAAGCATTTTCAGTAATCGTTTCACAGTGGCAAGCATAAAGCTCAATCGGGATTTTTCACCTTTGCCATAGAGTGTTTTCAGGTAACGGTTATTGAAAAATGGATATATTTTAGTCTTCCAGCCTGCCGCCCGCAATGCGTCAAGATACATAAAATAGCGGTAGCGACTCGACGCGCCCAATGTATCATATCTGGTATATATCGACAGTTTCATATATTGCTTTATCAATGAGGTAATCGCCTCGGTAGTTAGACGGTACTCGAACAGTCTTTATTTTCCGCATTGCGGAAATTAAACTCTTTTCTCCGCTCCGTATCTGTTAATTTCAAAGAAAAAAATTTACAGTTTAAACAATAAAACAAATTTACCATAAAATCAAGTGACAGAGACAAATCATTACAACTTTTATTCAAATAATTTTCTTTGAAATTAATACAAACGGAGTGGCGGAAAAAAACTTTATACTTGTTTAGGTTGAAATTTTAACTTTTTTTTCTCTCATTTGAGCATAAATAGCCAAATAAATGAATTAAAAACTACCCATAATGGGTATAATTTCCGCGATGCGGAAAATAAAGGCTTTTCGAGTACCGTCTGACTGTTGCGAAATTCGTAAACCAAGGTTATGTTATCAAGTTGCAAAAAATAAATTTCAGAAATCTTGATCTGTAGGAAATAGAGATGACACCAAAACCATTCGCGACGCGATAATTGCTCGCAGAGCAAAGGCTGAAGTGCAACGAAGTCACCTCGCTCCCACATTTAAGGTGGGAGCCCGCACCTAAATTTATTATCAGAGTTAACCTATTTAGGTGCTGGGCGAATAAAGGTGTCATTAACAGTTTCCTCTGATAACATTTTAGTTGAGCTCAAACTTTACACTGGGGTAAGGATTTCTGAATTTACCGGAGAATTTAGCATCAAACAGCGAAAGATGATTCATATTGATATGGATGCGTTTTATGCTTCCATTGAACAACGTGATAACCCGCAACTGCGTGGTAAACCGATTATAGTCGGCGGTGACCCGCAAAGTCGGGGCGTTGTCGCTACCTGTTCCTACGAAGCGAGAAAATATGGTATTCACTCCGCCATGCCGTCATCACAAGCCAAACGGCTCTGTCCGCAGGCTATTTTTGTTCGTCCCCGCATGGCGGCTTACCGTATGGCTTCTGCCCAGATAAGAACTATATTTTTTCTCTATACCGATTTGGTTGAACCGCTCTCGCTTGACGAAGCCTATCTGGATGTAACCGAAAACAGGAAAAACATTGCATCTGCCACCATTATTGCCCAGGAAATTCTCGCGGCAATCAATGCAGAAACCGGCCTGACCGCCTCAGCCGGAGTCTCTTATAATAAATTTCTGGCAAAAGTGGCTTCTGATATCAATAAACCGAATGGACTGACGGTTATTATTCCGGAACATGCCGAAGCATTTATCGCCACGCTGCCGATTGAAAAGTTTTTCGGTATCGGCAAGGTTACGGCAAAAAAAATGCGGGCAATGGGGATTACCAATGGAGCAGAGCTCAAACAGTTGGATTTAGCGACCATGAGTTCAACATTCGGCAAAGCCGGCAGATACTTTTATAATATTGTCCGCGGCATTGACAAACGCCGTGTAGAACCTAATCGCCAACGCAAATCATTGGGCCGCGAAACAACACTTCAGCATGATATTAACGACCTTGACAGAATAACTGAAATTATCGCTGGTTTATCCGAACGGGTCGAAGCACTGTTGCGTCAGGCAAACTTAAAGGGAAACACCATAACCCTAAAGTTGAAATATGCCGATTTTGTTACCGTCACTCGCGCTAAGACGCTGTCTAAACCCGTTGATTGCCAAACAATAATATTCGAAGTCAGTAAAGAATTACTAAAAAAAACTGAAGCAGGGCAGTGCAAGGTGCGGTTGATCGGGGTAACGGTCTCTAATTTCGCCGAAGATGCATCAGACAGTACAGCACCATTCCAGCCAGAACTTCCATTTAAGTAAAACTACAACAAAGGGTAATTTTTGCAGAATGATTAACAGCAGAATGATTTTTTTAAGGCAGGATAGCTTTGTTTATTTTTAAGCTTTATTTTAGGAATGCTTGCATATTTTATCTTTAGATACTATCATATTATAGTATCTAAATGATAGCAAGGAGGTCATTATGGCAGGTATTACATTAAGAGGATTAAACGCAGAAGCTGAACAAATGGTTCGTAAGCATGCTGTAAAAAAGGGGAAAAGCATGAATCGTTTTATCGTTGAACTCATTGAGGATAGTGTTTTAGGCAAAACTGAAAGGCACCGCTGATGAGCTGATTTCAGAAACGGTTGCTGCGGGGACTTATTATGCCGAGGTTATTCCGGGTAAAAAGGTCAACAGTGCAGCATATAACCTGGATCTGGATATTACCTACGGTGTCTAACTAAAAAATATTTACCACAGAGGACACAGAGAACACAGAGTTTTTTACAGAAGACCAATGCTTAGTTTTTTTGCATAAACAAAAAAAGATAAGCATTCCCTTGTCGTTTTTCTCTGTGGTGAAAAATATTCTAAAAAATACAGTATTTTATCAAACAGTTCAGGTCTGCCACAAATGATTCTGTTAAAATTTGTCTGTCAACCTGCGAGCCCTTCTAATTTTTCCCAGCGGGCGTAGAGTCTTTCTAATTCGGCTTTTATTTTACTTAATTCCGTATGCAGTTTTTCTGATTGGTCACCGTGGCTTTCAAAGAAATCAGGGGCGGAAAATATTGCTTCGAGCTGTTCGACTTCGGTTTCGGCGGTCATGATCCGTTCTTCCATACCATCAAATTCCCGCTGTTCCTTATAAGAAAGTTTAACTTTTTTAGGCAGCGGGACTGACTTTGGTTGCTCTGTGGCTTTTTTTCCCACCGGCACCGGCTGGGATAATTGCTGCCGGATCCGGTATTTTTCCAGATATGAATCGTAATCACCGAGATTACAAACAATCTTTCCGTCGCCTTCAAAAGCAATCATCTGCTGACATATCCGATTGAGAAAATAGCGGTCATGACTGACGACCAGCACGCAGCCCTTATAGTCTACCAAGGCCTCTTCAAGCAACCGCAAAGTTGACAGATCAAGGTCATTGGTCGGTTCGTCCAGAATCAGGAAGTTGCCCCCTTTTTTCAAGATTTTTGCGATAATCAACCGTGCTTTTTCGCCACCGGAAAGATATTTAATCTGGGTTTTGATCCGATCATCTTCAAACAGAAAGCGTTTGAGATATGACCAGATAGTTATTTTATCATTCCCGATTTGAACAAAATCACTGCCTTCTCCGATCTCATCAGCAACAGTTTTTTCAGCATCAAGTTTAAGCCGGCTCTGATCAATATAGTTAAATTCAACTGTCGGCGCAGTTTCGACCCGACCCGAATTCGGGATTAGTTCCCCGGTTATCAATTTGAGCAATGAACTTTTCCCGGTACCGTTTTTCCCGACAATCCCAATCTTGCAGCCCGGCATAAATTCAAAACTGAAATTTTCAAACAGGACATTATCAGCAAATTTAATGGTGGCATTTTCAATGTTAACCGTTTTATTGCCCAGCCGGGTCGCTGGCGGGATCACCAGGTCAATATCATTGATCCGTTCCGGACCGGATTGCGACTCTACTTCATAATAGCGACGGATTCTGCCCATATTACGTTTTACTCGAGCTTTGGGGGAACGTCTGACCCACTCTATTTCAGAACGCAGAAATCTACGCCGTTTCAGGTCATGGAGCTCTTCCGCATTTTCACGTTCAGCTTTTTCTACCATAAAATCGGCATAAGAGCCTTTATAAGAATAGAGCTTACCGTTTGACAGCTCAACAATTCTCGTTACGATCCGATCCAAAAAGTAACGGTCATGGGTTATGAAAATGGTTGCACCGCGGTATGAAGCCAGGAAATCCTCAATCCAGATGATTGTTTCTGTATCCAGATGGTTAGTCGGTTCATCAAGCAGTAGCAGATCCGGTTCCGCTACTACCGCTCTGGCCAGAGCGACGCGGCGTTTTTCTCCTCCCGATAAACTGGCACAGTCCCGCTCGGGATCGGGCAGATTAAGCCGGGTAATCACGGTTTTAAGTTTATTCACCGGATTCCAGGCGTTATGTTCATTTATCTGCTGCTCAATCTCTTCTGCCTCCGTTGAATTATGGGGTAGAGTCTCATATTTTTCCAGTAAATCGGTAAAAAACCTGATGCCGTCATGAACGTTTTCATAGATAGTTCTTGATTCATCCAGAGAAAAATCCTGTTGTAGAAATGCGATGCGCAAATTTTTGCGATAGACAAGCTTGCCGTCACCCGGGAGCTCCAGTCCGGCAATGATTTTCAGTAAAGTAGATTTGCCGGAGCCATTGCATCCGACCAGGCCTATCCGTTCCCCATCATGGACGGCAAGTCCGGTATCATTAAACAAACATTGCTGCCCGAAAGACAACTGCAAATTTTCTGCTGAAAATAAAACTTTACTCATAATAAAAACTGGGGTAACTTATTTTTGTGTAGATTTAGAAACTCTTTAATTTACGGCTCAAAATTCAAGCTGCAATCTTAAATATAAAAAAAGAGGGAAAATTTAGCTGCAGCAAACCTAATCAGGTGGCACCTGAAGGCAGGTTACCGCTTCAAACTTCGCGATTTCGTCACTACAGAAGCGGAGTGAAAAACAAAATATTCTACCAAAAACAATGCTCATCAGATATTTAAGTGTTAAGGCTAAAATAATTGTTGGGGAAAAGTTAATGTGCTCCTTTTTTTATGTTCTTGATAGATTATAATATAAGAGTAATTCTTTTGATTTTATATAATACAAGGATTGATAATTGCTATGAAGATAGGAATAATTAGTGATGCACTGAGATTGGGAGCTCGTGAGGGAATTGCGAAAGCTAAAGAACTCGGAGCCGACGGAGTTCAGGTTTATGCTGTTAATGGTGAAATATGTCCTGAGAACTTAGATGCAACTGCACGTGTTAAACTAAAGGATTACTGCTCTTCGCTTGAATTAGAAATTTCTGCACTTTGCGGAGACTTGGGTGGACATGGGTTCCTCAGAGAAAATGAAAATCCCGGAAAAATAAAAAAATCTAATGATATTGTTGATTTAGCTGTTGATCTGGGAACGAATATTGTCACAACACATATTGGTGTAATTCCCGCAAACACATATTCTAATGAATATGTTACATTGCTAAATGCCTGTCGCGAAATCGGGAAGTACGCATTTGGCAGGGGAGTAACTTTTGCCATTGAAACGGGGCCTGAAATTGCCACGCATCTTAAATCTTTTCTTGTCAATGCGGATACTAAAGGCCTGGGGGTTAATCTTGATCCGGCTAATTTGGTAATGGTAACAGGTGATGACCCCGTTGAAGCGGTTTATACCTTGAAGGATTACATTGTTCATACTCATGCAAAAGATGGCGTAAAACTAAAGGATTCGGATCCTGTAGCAGTCTATAACTCGTTTGCGGAAGGCGGTGTAGCCGGGAATATTGGAGAACTCTTTAATGAAGTTCCTTTAGGGCAAGGAGGTGTAGATTTTGATAAATATATTGCTGCTTTGAAAAAAATAGGATATTCAGGTTTTTTAACAATAGAACGAGAAGTTGGTGACGACCCGGTAAATGACATTGGAATTGCAGTAAAATTTTTAAGAGAAAAACTTAATAAAATATGAAAGATTATGTGTTCACTAATATGTGGGCAGGCCCGCCAAACTATGATGGTGTATACGATGTCGAAGAGGCAGTGTCGGGGTTCCTGCGTACTACCGGTCCGTCAATAGCTTTTGAAGGATCCTGGGCAAAAAATATAAACTCAAGCAATATGAGCGTAGAGTTTTTAGGGGATAAAGCTGGTAGCAAGCTTGAATACGGAGTTGAGTTATGAAGAAGATTGGTTTTATTGATTATCATATTGATGAGTGGCATGCAAATAATTATCCCAAATGGATTCGTGAATCTAGCAGAAAGAATGAAAAAAGAGTCCGAGCTGACAAGTTAGGGATTAAGAGGAGTTTTGCATGCCAGCCCGGACAAAAAATTATTATTCAAAAAAAGCCCGGATTGACAAGTTAGGGATTAAGAGGAGTTTTATCATGCCAACCCGAGCAAAATTTTGTTTAAATTTAATCGCTAAGTATAGTATAGCCAATTTTTTAATAAAATGCAACAATATCGTAAAATTTTAGCGTTTTTTTTTTGGTTTTTTCCGATTATAGATGAAACGGTGGCAGTTTTTACCTCTAGTTCTGACTTTTCAGACAACCCATCTGAACATTTCATCTATTATTTACATCATCGGGGGTTGCCGTGGCTTTTGCGCAACATGGGTTCGTACAATTTGCGCCGCATTTCTCTACCGCTTTACCGCTGCTTTTACACAACAAGGTTTTGTGCAATTTGCTCCGCACTTTTTAACTACAGCTTTTTTAGCACAACACGGTTTCGTGCAATTTGCGCCGCATTTCTTTAATGTAGCTTTTTTAGCGCAACACGGTTTGACGCAGTTTGCACCGCATTTCTTGACTTCAGTTTTTTTAGAACACCAGCCGCATGAAGAACATCCTGCCATACTGCCAGCAATAAAAAGCATCGCTCCAACAACCATTCCTACTGTCAAAAATTTGAATTTCATTTTAAGTTTCCTGTTTTTATTATTGGTTCTGTCAACCCTTACCTATGGTTACAGACCTGTTTTCTTACTTAAAATCAACAAAAAAACGAGAAAAAAGCTTCTCCCCCCTTTTTTGTTACGATTTTTGATCTAAAATCAAGAGAGGTTCCCACGTTTCAAACTATCACCTTTAAAAAAAGGAAACACTCTCTTGAAAACA
>JAKIUY010000157.1 GCA_021647315.1 Victivallaceae bacterium | reverse complement strand
GGCCGCCAAAGGGATCCGGCATGCGCTAGACAGAATTCGTTTGCTGTCACTGTCAGGCAAAGTTTATACCGGTCACATGAGAGTTGAAGATATTTTCATCAGTAGTTTTCTTGGTTATCGCAATAAAAAACTTGCGCAAATGGGCATTATCTACAGTTTTATGCTGGAGAATAGGATGTTCAATACCAGAACCGCCGAACGTTTTCAGCGACGCCTGCAAAGCATCGTCAGCAGTGAATGGCGCGATATCCAGAAAAAAGCGAAAGCGGCTGTCAGTATGCGAAAGCCTACCCCCGGGGCCGCAGGCGCCCCGCCTGCAAACAAACCTGGAACCACCGCAGGCGCCCCGCCTGCATCAACACCACCACCTACAGCTACAGAACTCTACCTTACCCTTTTAGCAAAGAGTTTTCCGGGAGCCAATGCGCCATTACTGTTCACCGCACTCTATAATCTCAAAACCCAGCCCATCGCGGCACTTGAAACCGTTGCCGCAAAATATGCAGTTTTGCCTGCACCTTTATCACGCGCCCAACGTGAAATAAAACTCAACCTCGCCTATTTTCTAGTGCTTAAAAAAGCCCCCAAAGCAGTTCCGACGAACGCTTACCTAGATTTTTATCTGGAATTTATAAGTAACCCTGACGTACCACTGGCGTTGAAAGCCGTCAGCGGTCTTGATTTTATTGAGCGTTCGAATGGCGTGGACAGACTGGTGATTGCACTCAGTAAACCATTATTAAAAATTCATAGTCGACAAAATTTAATGTTCAATCGTAATGCCATCGGCAAACTTGCCAAAAAACTGATTGAATGCCCCGTTTCAGATGGCTGGCGCAAAGTTGCCCTGCAAGTTGCCGCCATCAGACTGCGTGATTATATGCTGAAACCCGGCACAAAAACCGAAGGTGCATTATTCGAAGCCTTGGCACTATATTGTAAAACCGGGAACATGGAAGAGGTTGCCCGTATTGTGACGTTACCGAAAATAGGAACTCGACAACAGACCTATATTGTGCTGGTAAATTATGGTGCAACAGAACGTTGCCGGGAACTGATTGCTGAAAACTGGCAAACAATAATCATTGCCGGATGCGATAGAGTTGTGCTGACGAATGAAGGGCGCCAACAGGCGGATAAGATTATTGCTCCGATTAAAGTATCGGATCAACGCTTTTTCGTCGAGATTATTTTTGCCACCTGTAGGAATGAACGCAATCAGTCACAACAGAAACGGTTAAAACAACTGGCTAAACAATTTGTTACTATCAAATTCAGCAATAAGGCACTTCGGCAAAAGTGTCTGATTGCTCTGGCTCGGCAACGCACAACAATGAACTTGATGCGACCTGAATTGCTTGAATTATTGAATTCGATGACACCTGAACAACTGGTCAATCAAGCGGAAAAATTTATCGCTGAACAGTATAGTCTGACGCTTAAGGAGCTGTTTGATAAACGCGATTACAGGCAATTGGCAGTGCAATGTGAAAAGTTTTTCCCATTCATGAGCGGGGTAAAAAACCGCCAATATACCAATGCCGAACGGCTGCTTAAATATGTGATGAAAGCCTATCTGAGTTCACGCAACAATGCCAAGGAAACATTAACGCTGGCTGAATTAAAATCAATGGCGGGATTTGAATATAAGATTATGAAACTGCTTGGTCCTAATGCCAATCAACCGCTCTTCTTCAGGACACTGTTTTTGCAGTCAATCACCGGTCAGGAAAACCTTACTGCGCAGTGGCTTAAACAGCTTCCCGAGGAACAGCTGAATAAACTGCAGGTTTATCGGCTCAAAAATAGTTTTTCAGATAACACCATAAAAGACCTGAAAAATCATTTTCCCGGTTATAAATCGGCGGCAGAAAAATTTCTCGATTCAGAAAATCTGCAAAATGCTTTCACTAACCAGCATCAAGCAAGAAACCTACAGAATACCATCAAAAAAATAAAGCAAGGGTTGAAATAATTACGATAGTAAAATAGTTGTTATACCGTTTTGCGATCTAAAAGCTATTAAAAGAGCTGCGCAGTTGAGTTTAATAACGCACAGAAAACTAGCTAAAAGAATGCACTTGTGTATAACTTCCTTGCCCAACGGGCAATACAACAATAGCCACTGGTTTTAACCCGTGGTAAACAGACGCCATGATTTAACCCCGAATGGGGTTGCACAATCCCTCCAGGATTAGTGTGTTCGCTAAAGCTTACAAATACACCGCCTAAAGGCGGAACTACAAACGGAATCGTACCTGAGTAGTAACATTTATTTTATGATTATCCATGCAAATTTAATATTTCATTTGAAATTTACATGGGTAAAACTATATTAGATCAATGCAAATTACATTAAAATACTATAAGCGAGGTTCATGATATGTGGGTAAAACGTAAAGCTTTAGCAGATGTTTTGGAATTATTGGCTATATTTCCTGTAGTCGCAATTTTAGGACCAAGGCAATGTGGGAAAACATCCTTAGCCCGGAAGTTGTTAAAAAATGAACCTTCAGCAGTTATTTTGGATATGGAGTTGCCGTCGGAGCAGAGAAAATTAACTGACCCTGAGCTGTTTTTTGAAGCAAATCGTGATAAGATAATTTGTCTAGATGAAATTCAGCGGGTTCCTGAGATATTTCCTGTAGTGCGTGCAGAAATTGATAAATTGCGCAAACCGGGTCGTTTTATTATTCTAGGTTCAGCATCTCCAGAATTAATAAGACAGATTTCAGAGAGTTTAGCTGGACGAATTTGTTACTATGAACTTACTCCATTTATTTATCAAGAAGTGGTGACAGATATGGAAACTATGAGAAATTTATGGATTAGAGGTGGTTTCCCAAATAGCTATCTGGCAGCTTCTGAGCGAGCGTATACTCTATGGCTTAGAAACTTCATTAAAACTTATGTTGAGCGCGACATCCCTCAACTGGGCTTTAATATTGATAGCAATAGGTTAATTAAGCTATTAACTCTTTGTGCTCACCAACAAGGACAACTGTTAAATTTTTCAAAATTGGCTCAAATAATAGAGACATCCAGTCAAACCGTGAGAAATTATTTAGAAATTATGACTGGAACTTTTATCCTTAGAATATTGTCTCCTATTACCTGCAATATAAAAAAACGTTTGGTTAAAAGTCCCAAAATCTATTTTCGAGACCAAGGCATTTTTCATCAATTACTTGAAATTGATTCATTTAATGACTTGTTGTCAAATGTTGCTCTCGGGAGTTCGTGGGAGGGGTTTGCTATTGAACAGATTATCAGTTGTAACCCCGAATGGAAATATTATTTTTATCGAACAAGTAACGGGGCTGAAATTGATTTAATAATAGAGCATAAAGGTAAAAAAGTAGCGGTTGAATTTAAATGTTCAAAAAGCCCTAAAATATCAAAAGGATTTTATCAAGCCATTGTTGATCTCGATATAAGTGATGCATGGTGTGTTATTCCAGCATTAGATTCCTATCGTATCGGACAGGTAACAGTTGCGGGGCTTGGAGATTTTATTGACTATATATCACAACACTAATGCTCACTCAAAAATAAACTGGATACTTTTTCTTGATTTATAACTTCTAACTCCTCTTCTCTTAATTCATAATTCATAACCCCCCATTCATCGCTATTTCGATGACGGCGTTGGCCTGCATGGCGGCGGCAATTGCCACACGTGGCGCGGTCAGTCCACTGGTCGCCGGTGAAGATTCCCGATCACCGCAGATAACTACTTTACCGCGGCTTTCAACTCGTATGGCATTGCTGTTACCGAATCCGGCCAAACCAGTAGCAGTAACAATATAACGGTCGCGGTGCAGGGCTAGCCAGTTATGAACGATCATTGCCTTCATTTCTGCCCGGTCAAAGGCTTCGACCATGATATCCGCATTATTGAATAGTAGTTTGATATTTTCCGGCATCACTATGCCACTGAATGTTTTAATTTTAATGAACGGATTTATTCTGAGTAGATTTTCCTTCAGTGCATCGACTTTGTATTGCCCGACTTGGTCGGGGAAGAAAAATTGCCGGTTGAGATTTGAATACTCTATTCTGTCAAAATCGGCAATGATAAATTTTTGCACTCCAGCCCGCACTAATGATGCAGCGATATTTGAGCCGAGCCCGCCGGCACCGGCAATGCCAATCGTCAACTTTTTCAACCGTTCAAGTACCCCATCAGGGTTGCGTGAATAAAATTCCTGTTCAAATTCATATTGTTCCATAACGTGATATCTCACTTTTAAAAATTTATTTTAAACTAATTAAGAAATTGTATTCTAGCCACGAATGCACTAATTTAAAATTTACGCATTCGCAACTGAAAGATCTTTTTTATTAGTGAATTCGTGGCTGACGTTTTTTGTTTTTATTAGTTCTAGCATCGCCGGTTATGTTCAAAATATAGATGCAGTTTGGCTATTGGCAAGAGTAACAGTTGATAAAATCTAAGATTCGCCCATTCACGACTAACTTTTTCCCTGCTTAATCCTCTTCATCCTCTTTTGAGGCAATTTCAAAACTCTTCGTGGCAGATTTTTGATTTTTACCGGCATCTTTTGATTTTGAGCTCAATCATATACCTAACCGGTATGCTCATTCGCTAAAAAATCAAAATCTGCTCACTAAAAATGCTAAAAATCATGCTCACGCTGGACTTTTGAAATCACCTCTTTAAAATAAAATTTCCTTAGATTATACCCATCATGGGTAGTTTTTAGTTAGCTTAACTGGCAAATTAAACTCCAATATATAAAATAAAAGTTTAAAGTACAACCTAAACTAGTATAAAATGACTTTTGAAACTTGTATTTAGAAAAAAACAGGTTATCTTTTTTCTTCCTTAAATGGGGCATTAGCTCAGTTGGCTAGAGCACCACACTGGCAGTGTGGGGGTCATCGGTTCAAGTCCGATATGCTCCACCATTTCCCCCTCTATTCAGTTTATTTATCAGCTATTGAATCTCTGTATCCTCAGAAAATACAATAGAATCACCTATTACATTAGCCCTCACACTGCCAGTGTAGTGCTCATATCGGTTATGATTTGGGTTACTTTAATAGATATTTACATATTTTTTCTTTTGTGGCATTGATCTGTTTTTTGAGGCATTATCAATATTATATCCAAAGTTACGGAGAAATAGCCTGATATTTATTGAGCTTAATTTGTAATATATTCATCAGGGCGGTATTGTTTTATTTCTGGCAATTCATAGTGGAGTTAGATAGACTTACAACGAGGAATGGATGACTAACAAAAAATACTCACTGGCCTGGCTTGAAGGCTTTTTAATGCAAGCATGTGATATTCTTCGTGGCAATATGGATGCCTCTGAATTTAAAGAATATATTTTAGGCATGCTCTTTCTGAAACGGCTCAGTGATAAATTCGACGATGACCGTGCTACTAGAAAAATTTACCTTCGCCATCAGGGCGTTTCTGATGAACAGGTGCAATATGGACTGGAGAAGCCGGACGCATACGAATATTATGTTCCTGAACGTGCCCGTTGGGCAAATGTCAAAGATCTGAAAGAAGATATCGGTGATGAACTGAACAAAGCCCTAGCGGCTTTGGAGGACGCTAATGAAGATAAACTTGCCGGGGTGTTAAAGGGAATTAACTTTAATAAAACGATTGGTAAAAATAAGAAAAGTCTCAACGATGAAACCCTTGAGAACTTTATTCTACATTTTAATGATGTTGTACTTAAAGATTCCTGTTTTGAATTTCCCGACCTATTAGGTGCCGCCTATGAATATCTGATAAAGTATTTTGCGGACTCCGCAGGCAAGAAGGGTGGAGAATTTTATACGCCTAATGAAGTGGTAAAATTGATTGTTGCAATTTTGGAACCTGATTTGACTTCCGAAATTTATGACCCTACCGTTGGCTCTGGTGGCATGTTGATCGAATCCAAAAATTATGTTGAAGCACGTTATGGGGAAGCTCGTAGTTTGAGTTTCTATGGGCAGGAAAATAGTGGAACTACCTGGTCGCTGTGTAAAATGAATATGTTGTTTCATGATATTTATAATGCTGAAATACTCAACGGCGATACACTTGCGGATCCGTTGCATATAGAACAGGGGGAAATGAGACGATTTGATATTGTAATCGCCAATCCGCCATTCTCTGAAAATTATGGCAATATCATAAAATTCAGGGATCGATTTAATTTCTGGATGCCTAAAAAGAAAAAAGCTGACTTTATGTTTGTTCAACACATGATTAGTGTATTGAAAAATAATGGCAGAATGGCGGTTGTGATGCCACATGGAGTTTTATTCCGTGGCGGTGAAGAACAAAATATGCGTAAGTGGATGGTTGAACGCGGCATTCTCGAAGCCGTTATCGGCCTGCCGCCGGGGCTTTTTTACGGCACTGGCATTCCTGCCTGTCTACTTGTGATAAATAAAGCCAGAGCTGAAACGAGAACTCAGGTACTCTTTATCAATGCGGACCAAGAGTTTAAAGCTGGCAAAAATCAGAATAAACTTCGTCCAGAAGATATTGCCAAAATATCTTATGTCTATCAACAAAAACAGGCGATTGATGCATATTCAAAACTGGTTACAGTCGCTGAACTGGAGCAGGAAGACTTTAATTTCAATATCAGGCGCTATGTGGACAATTCACCGCCGGCGGAGCCACAGGATGTTCATGCACACCTCTATGGAGGTATTCCGGAAACAGAAATCAATGCCCTTAATTCATATTTTGCGAATTATAAAAATTTGAAATCTGCGCTCTTCGTTCCATTCAAGGAATATTACTGGACCTTTGCGGATGCTGTTACAGATAAAAATACCATCAAAGTTATACTTGATAATGCCGCGGGGATCACCCTGAAACATAATGAATATGAAACAGCGATTAATGACTGGTGGAATGCCCATGCGCAGCATTTTATTGATTTGCCTGATAAACAAAATCTTTTTGATCTCTATCAGCTATTCTCAAAAACTATCTCAGCAACATTCAGTCAGCTGGGAATACTTGACCTCAATAAATCTCGGGGAGCGTTTGCCGCCTATTGGGATTATCTGACCACCGACCTGAAATCAGTTTCAGCCAGTGGCTGGAATTCTGAACTTATCCCAGAAGATGAAATACTGGAATCGCAGTTCCCAGAAATATTGGCAGAATTAAATAACTGCGAAATGCGCAAAAATGGGATTGAAGCCATGTTTAACACGGTTAACGAACTCGAAACCGGTGAATTCAATGAGGATGATTATGATGTATTTCCTAAAGCTGTCCTGAAAGAGCTTAAAAATGAACAGAAAACGGTTAATCGTAATATCAAAATCCTAGAAAAGAGTCTTAAGACTGCCGAAAAACGTCATAAAGCAAACCTAAAGGATGCGGTGCCTGATGCGGTAGCACTGGCAGAACTCGCAGCCGAAATTACTCAAAACACTGTAACACTTGCTCCATTAAACCGCCAGCAAACAGCAATTGCCGCAAAACTACAGCGTCATACAGCATTGGAGTCAGAACTCAGAATAGCCAAGAAAACCATTAAGGAAATTATCGATAGAAAAAATGAACT
The DNA here is from genome assembly GCA_021647315.1 of Victivallaceae bacterium. Classification (GTDB taxonomy): domain Bacteria; phylum Verrucomicrobiota; class Lentisphaeria; order Victivallales; family Victivallaceae; genus JAKIUY01. Next base: position 727 of record JAKIUY010000157.1, on the reverse strand, counting down.
TATCGAAAAAGCCCGGGAAAAGATAACTCCGGCAACGGCAAGAGAACTTATTCTGAAACGCTGGAAGCAACAACTTCATGAAACTGTCATCAACTATGTTCAGCAGTATCAACGGGAATTTCAGACTAAAATCGAAACTTTGTATGAAAAATATACGATTACCCTGAACGACATATTGCAGGAACGTGAAACTCAGGCGGCGGAGTTGGACTCATTTCTCAAGGAGCTCGGATATGAATAGAAAAATCAATAAAAATCAGGCATTTCTCTTGACTTTTCGGCAAACAATGGTTACTTTTATAGCAATAGTACCCGTTACGCCTAGCACTCTCCGGAGTGATGCGGACCAGAACGGGTCTTCTTTTTTTATAGGAGGGCATCATTGATGAAATTCAATAAACCTCCAGCTACCCCAGAATTCCTAATAGAACTTCTGCAAGAACGTGGCATGACTGTCAGCGACACAGAAGTTGCAACTTTATTTCTAAAAACTGTCGGCTATTATCGATTTACCGGTTACGCATTACATTTTGAAGAATTTGAAAACCGGCAAAGGACTCACAAATTCAAATCGGGAACAGATTTCAATGATATAGTTACGCTCACACCTGTCCTAACAATTATAAAAACTACCTGATTTAACAATTTTTTCCATTCAAGTCATTCAATTTTGTTCAATTTTGTTCAATTTCTCAAAAGTACCCCCCTGTTTTAAACTATGCTGTCC
>JAKIUY010000156.1 GCA_021647315.1 Victivallaceae bacterium | reverse complement strand
GGACAGCATAGTTTAAAACAGGGGGGTACTTTTGAGAAATTGAACAAAATTGAACAAAATTGAATGACTTGAATGGAAAAAATTGTTAAATCAGGTAGTTTTTATAATTGTTAGGACAGGTGTGACAAAGTGTAGTTTTTATGATATTTTACACTGAATGTATTGTCTCAATAGAGGTGATTATGTGCTCTATATAAACAAAACGGCTAAAGCGGTTTTATAAAAATTGAAAAAGTGCAACTGATGACCTATATTTAAACTATTCAAATAATTTAAAATCTGAGTTTCAGCTACGCTTGCTGGAACTATAATTATAAGCTTGGATTTTTATATAGACTTATTTTATCAATGAACAGGAGTTAAGAGATGATTACAGCAATTTTGGAAAAAATAATTGCAGGCAATAATCTTTCAATTGAAGAGATGTCAGGCGCAATGGAAGAGATTATGACTGGAAGTCTAACCCCGGCGCAGATTGGGGCTTTTCTGGTCGCCTTGCGAATGAAGGGTGAATGCAGCGATGAAGTGACCGGCGGTGCGATGATTATGCGCCAGCACGCCGCTGCTATTGATGCCGGTGCTGACAGAGTAATTGATACTTGCGGTACCGGAGGCGATGGTAGTAATACATTTAATATTTCAACCGCAACTGCATTTGTTGCGGCTGGAGCGGGTATTACTGTGGCGAAACATGGTAACCGCAGCGTTTCAAGTCAATGCGGTTCGGCAGATGTACTGGCGGCTTTAGGATTCAACCTTGATGTCGATCCGATAATTATGGAAGAGAGTATTCAAATGAACGGTATTGGCTTTTTATTCGCGCCGAAAATGCACCCGGCAATGAAACATGTGATGCCGGTACGCCGAGAACTGAAGTTGCGGACGATTTTTAATATGCTGGGCCCATTGACCAATCCCGCCGGGGCAACCGGTCAGGTGATCGGGGTATTTGACGCGAAGCTGACTGAAATGTTCGCCCAGGCATTGAAGAATATGGGAAGCAGACGGGCGATGATTGTTCATGGCCATGACGGCTTGGATGAAATCACCTGTACCACTGAGACCAGAGTTACTGAATTACGTGATGGCGTTATTAAAACATACGAGCTTTACCCGGAAATTCTGCTGGGTGCCAGCTATGACCTGGAAGAAATTGCGGGGGGGGATGCCACAACCAACGCGGGTATTATAAAATCGGTACTCAACGGAGAGAATCAGGGTGGAGCTCGGGCGGTTGTGATGATTAATGCCGCCGCTGCTATCGTAGTCGGAGAGCAAGCCGATACGCTTGAAGCTGGCTTAACAATTGCAGCTGAATCAATTGATTCCGGAGCCGCAATGAATAAATTAAACCTGCTGATTGCAGCGAGTAATGAATAATGACAATACTGGATGAAATAATCAACCGGAACCGTGAGGAACTGGATAGACAGCGTAAGACCGTTTCTCTGGAACGGCAAATGGCCGCAGCTGAAGCCACAGCACCATGTCGTGACTTTAAAGCTGCACTTGCGAGGACTGAAAAAGTAAATGTAATTGCTGAACTGAAAAAAGCTTCGCCATCAAAGGGGATTATTCGTCTTGACTTTGATGTGATAAAATTGAGCCGTATACTGGCTGATAACGGTGCGGTAGCACTTTCTGTATTAACTGAACAGTTTTATTTTAAAGGATCAATTAAATACCTAAAACAGGTGAAGGCTAATGTTGGCATTCCGATATTACGTAAAGATTTTATTTTTGATCCCTATCAGGTTTATGAAGCCAAGGCTGTCGGTGCTGACGCAATCCTGCTGATTGCTGCGGCTCTGGATGCTGATCTATTCAACGAACTGCATTGGCTGGCACGCCAGCTTGGTTTGCATGTATTGTCAGAAATACATAACCAAACTGAACTTGATATGGTAATGGAATGTGAAGCGGATATTATCGGTATCAATTGTCGTGATCTAAAAACATTCAAGACTGATCTGAAAATAACGGAACAACTACTAAAAGCTATTCCAAATAATAAAGTAAAAGTAGCTGAAAGTGGTATCAAAACCAGTCAGGACATTCAGAACCTGAAAGGGCAGGGGGCAAATGCTTTCCTGATTGGTGAAACCGTGATGAGTGCAGATAATCCCGGGGTGGCATTACAACAGTTGATAGAGTAGCGAATGAGTGTAATTGGAGATTGTGATGAATTGGCTGAAGAGGTTTGTTTGGTTACTTGTTTTTTCAGGTAGCTTGGGTAATTCTATCCTGGGCTATACAAAAGACAGTTCAACTAAATCAGTTCAGAAAAATCCGGCAATTAAACGGATTATGGCACGACGTGAACTGCGTGTACTGTCAGTGGCTGAACCTGGCTTGAGCGGTTTGCCACGTGATCAAACACCATCTCAACGTGAATTAATGCTGCTTTACGGTCTGGCTGACGATATGAAGGTCAATTTGAAGATGATCTACCTCGATAATGTCGCAAAACTTATTCCTATGCTGCTTGACGGGGAGGGCGACATCATTGCCGCCAATCTCACCATTACAGCTCAGCGTCAGCGCTGGATAAATTTCAGTGCCCCGGTTGACAAGGTATATGAACAGCTTGTTGTCAGTAAAAAATCTCCATTAGCAAAACTGGCTGATCTGCAAGCGAAGACTATCTCTTTTGAACGTGGAACATCATATTATGATTCATTGGAACGGCTTAAACAGCAATATCCTCAGTTAAAACTTAAATATGCTCCGCGACTTTATGATACGGAGGAGCTACTCTCACAGGTCGGTGCCGGAAAAATCAGTGCTGTTATCGCTGATAGTAATTATATCGACGCCTATCGCCATTACCGTGACGATATAAAAATAATCTATACGCTGCCGGATGAACAAAATATCGGGTGGGGAATGAAGAAAGAAGCCGGCGGTTTGAATAAACAGATAAACCGTTACTTGAAAAACACCCTGCCGCGTTATCGTTCACGGGAATTTACCGGCGACCTGCCACAACTGAAGACCCGTCGTATCGTCAGAATTCTAACCCGTGATAATCCGAGAAATTATTTTATTCATCGTGGGCATTTGCTGGGGTTTGAATACGAATTAGCAAAGAAGTTTGCCAAACAATATGGTTTACATATCGTAATGGTCGTCCCGCCGAAATGGAATGATCTTATCCCTTGGCTTAAACGTGGATATGGTGATATTATCGCCGCCGGTATGACTATTTCGCCAGCTAGAAAACAGCTTGATGGAATTACCTTTGCATCATCATACGGTTCATTTTATCAAGCGATTATTACTCGGGCCAATGATCGTTCATTTAAAGGTATCTTCAGCTTGAAAGGCAGAACTCTAGTCGTCCGTCAAAACAGTTCATATTGGGAAACATTAAAACAATTACAGAAAAAACAGTTGGGTTTTAAACTGTTGGCAGCACCAAACAATATGGAAACGGAACAAATTCTTGAAAACGTTGCTTCTGACAAATATGACCTTACCATGGCGGATGAAAATATTTTTGATCTGGAACAGAAAAGTATTGGTAATTTAAAATTGGCGATGCGGATTGGCAGTCCGGTAGCTTATGGTTGGGTCGTGCGCAAAAATAATCCGATATTGGAAAATGCGATCAAAGAGTTTTTCCGCAAAGAATACCGTGGGGTCTTCTATAATCTGCTTTATCGTAAATATTATACTAATGCTGCAACGACCGAAAAACATAAACGGCAATTCAAACTTGGGCAGAATCAGAAATATGCTATTTCTCAATTTGATCCATTGATAAAAAAATATTCAGCACAGCATAAATTTCCATGGTCTATTATTGCTTCGCAAATTTACCATGAAAGTCGTTTTGACCCTAACGCCAAAGCCTGGGATGGTGGCATGGGGTTGATGCAATTGATGCCGGCAACAGCTCGTGAACAGGGGTGCGGAAATCCTTATTCTCCTGATGATAACATTAGAGCGGGGGTCGCTTACCTGGCAAAATTGCGTGATTACACAGAATACAATGTATCGCCAGGCAATCGGGTCTGTTTTGCCCTGGCTGGTTATAATGGTGGATACGGACATCTGCGTGATGCCCGTAAACTTGCGGCTGAACAAGGACTTAATCCGGATGTCTGGCGGAATAATGTAGAAAAAGCCTATCGTTTGCTTTCGCAACCGCGTTATGCTTCGCGAGCTCGTTACGGCAGTTGCCGTTCAGATATTATTACAAAATATGTCAATGAAATTTTGATACGCTTTCAGAATTATCTGATTAATGTAAAACAATTTAATGAACGGCAAAACAAAACCAGAAAGAAATAATATTATGCGACATGTTTTTATTGGTATATGCTGGAATAAGCCAGCGGTAATAACGGAGAGCCTGTATCAATTGCATCATGATCCGAATGAAATTCCGGATGAAGTAATTGTTATCACGACTGCCGAAGGCGAGACCCACATCAGAGAAGAACTATTTGAGACAGGACGATGGCATCAGTTTAAAGATGATTTAAATATAGCAGCAGACAAACTGCAGTTTGGAGTCAGTGATAAATATATCCGTCTGTTACCTGACAGGCAGGGGGGCGACAGTACTGATGCTCTTAATAATATAGACTGGGGTAAGACGGCAGATTATATTCTTAATGTTTTGCGGCAGTTTACAGAAGATTCTGATAATAGAATAACTTTTTCAATCACTGACGGTCATGAAATAATATCGGCAACATGCGCCCTTTGTATGTCACTGCTTGGTCGCCGCCAGGATGTTCTCTGTCATAGACTGGTAAATTCGCCGTTCAATAAATCCGGAATTGAGCCACCATTTTATTATCCCGATAGCCGAAACTATTATTTGCCGGATGGAACAACGGTTAATGGAAATGACGCTGTTATCAATTTATGTGAAATACCTTTTGCGCGTTGCCGTTACCTGTTCAATGACCGATTAAATCAGTTGCCGGGGAGTTTTCTGGACAGTATAGATCAGATTAATGGCAAAATAGCGGAGAATCTTGATGCTCCGGAACTTTTTATGAAACCTGAAACGGTGCAATGTTTTATCGGTGATATTGAAATAAAATTTAATGCGGCTGAATTTACGCTGTATTGGCTGTTGGTATTACGTTGCAAAAACAGTTGTCCGCCACTTTATGGACAGGAACAACTGGACAGTGAATTTTATGCATTCGTTGATACCATTAATTCTATGGTTATGCCGGGAATTATTCATCATGACTTTCCCATAAACAGTGATGACATTCATCAATTGATTGCCGTTATCGTGGTAAGAATAAAAGAGGCAGTCGCCATCGAACAAGGTCGCAATCTATGTCTGCCGATACGCGATCGTGGCGTATATGGTTTATTGCTGCCGCCGGATAATATAATTTGTCCACGGAATTATTAGATGGTTATTTAGTGTCTGAACGAAAACGCCGTGTAATTGCGTCGCATTGTCGGAGTTCACAGCTTCAGCGTGTTTTTTGGAGCGTATTAATTGCACGCTAAAGCTGTGAACTCCGACAAAAGCAACGTTTCCGTTCAGACACTAAATATGGTAATCAATGTGAACTGGAGCAGAATTATAGCTTGTAAAACTATGAAATGGGATTATAATTTATCAATGTGGACTAATGTAAACTAACTTTTCAGGCAGTAAAGATGCTCGCTGTAAATATAGACGAAATAAAAACTGGCTTTTCAAGTTTTTTAAGCAATACCCACAGATAAAAACAATTTCCTATTAGGTCGAAATAATTGCTTCGACATAACTAGGAATTTTAAAAAGGTTTAATGATGTTTGAGATAGTGGTATTTATTGCCGGTGGCGTGATTGGAACTGTCGCGGGCTGGTTGATTGTTAGAGAAAAATTGAAGAACAGTTCAATTCACGTCAGAGCTGAGCTGGAACAGCAATGCGCGGTTATCAGTGAGCGTCTTGAACGTGTGACCGGGGAGTTGGAACAGGAACGGAATAAAACCCAACTAATGGTTAATGAACTGACTGAACTGCGCAATGGGAAAGAGGCAGTCGCGGTAAAACTGGCTGGTAGTGAAAGTAAATTAACTGAACTTGAGAAAAATGAGGCTGAAAAAAATCGGCTGATTACCGATTTAGAGAAAAAGAATACTGACAAGGATAGCGAAATTCGTCAACTTGATGCTGACAAAGGACGTTTAAATGCCCAGCTCAGAGAACTTGAGACACGGTTGGAAGAGCAGCAGAAACAGGCTGAAGAGAAACTGAAGTTATTAGTTGAAGCTAAAGAACAGTTGGCTGAACAGTTTAAAAACCTGGCTAATGATATTCTGGACACAAATTCTAAAAAATTCACCGAACAGAATCAAATAAAGCTCGATGCAGTAATGAAACCATTGGGCGAAAAAATGAAAGATTTTGAAAAGAAGGTCGAAGACAGTTATGTCAAAGGCGCAAAAGAGCGCAGTTCGCTGGTCGAACAGTTGAAAAATCTGCAATCGCTGAACCAGCAGTTGAGTCGAGGCGCGGAAAATCTGACTAAGGCTCTAAAGGGAGATTCAAAGTTGCAAGGTAATTGGGGTGAAATTGTGCTTGAACGTATTCTTGAGGCTTCCGGTATGCAGAAAGGGCGGGAATACCAGACTCAGGAGAGCTTTTCAACCGAACAGGGGCGTTATCAGCCGGATGTTATTATCAATCTGCCAGATGGCAAAACCGTTATTATAGACGCGAAAGTTTCACTGACAGCGTACGAACGTTATTGCAGTGCAGAAAACAGTTCACCAGAACAGGCTGTCGCACTGAAAGAACACCTTACCTCTATTAAAAATCATCTTAAATTACTGAGTGGTAAAAACTATCAGGATTTACCTGAACTTAAATCACTTGATTTTGTGCTGATGTTTATTCCGATTGAACCGGCATTTGCAATAGCGGTACAAGCTGACCAGGAACTGCTGTTTCAGGCATCGAAACAGAACATTACTTTAGTAACAGCTTCAACATTATTAGCAACCCTGCGTACAATTGCCTATGTCTGGCGTCAGGAAGATCAACAGCGTAATGCTTCGGAGATTGCTCGTCTGGCTGGAGAAATGTATAATAAATTTGAAGGCTTTATTGCTGATTTAGACAGTGTCGGTAATCGGATCAGTCAATTGCATAGAGCATACGATGCGGCTAGGAATAAATTGGTTGACGGTCGCGGTAATTTAGTGCGAACCGCTGGAAAAATTAAAGATCTGGGAGCTCGGACCAATAAAAAACTGCCGGACGCTTTAATTGAAGCAGCAGAAGATGAGCACAATATTGAACAGTTAACCGAGTAGCTTCTGTTTTTTAGTGCATTAGTGGCTAACGTTTTTTTTGTTTTTATTAGTTCCGGCAAAGCCGGTTATGTTCAAATAAGGTAATTCATGCAAAACAAGTTAAATGATTTAAAACAGAATATTATTAAAGTAATTCAGGGCAAGGATGATGTCGTAGGACAACTGCTGGTTGCATTATGTGCCGGTGGTAATATCCTGATGGAAGATGTTCCTGGAGTAGGCAAGACAACTTTAGCCAAAGCGCTTGCCGCATCTATTAATGGAAAATTCAACCGGGTTCAGTTTACGCCTGACCTGTTGCCGGCAGATATTCTCGGTAGTTCAATTTACAATCCGAAGAATGGCGAGTTTGTGTTTCGTGAAGGACCGGTCTTTACCAATATATTATTAGCGGATGAGATAAATAGAGCCTCGCCACGGACTCAGTCAGCGTTGCTTGAGGCAATGAGTGAACGCCAGGTATCGATCGAAGGTCGCACCATGCCGCTGCCGCATCCGTTTCTGGTGATTGCAACAGAAAATCCGATCGAATACCAGGGAACTTACTCATTGCCGGAAGCACAGCTTGATCGTTTTTCCATGCAGTTGGAACTGGGGTATCCAGATGAGAATTATGAACTCGAAATTCTTTTTTCTCATAAAGAATGTGAACCGTTGGAAAATATAGTTCAAGTCATGTCATGCGATGATATTGCGGCAATTCAACAACAGGTGCGTCAGATTAATATTGAAACATCCGTCGCTAAATATTTGGTAAAATTAATCAGAGCAACCCGGGATGATGTCAGAATATCACTCGGTGCCAGTCCACGGGCATTGTTAACTTTAACGCGTTGCTGTCAAGCCAGTGCCTTTATCGCTGGTCGTGATTATATTATGCCGAATGATGTGAAAAAGTTGGCTGTTTCGGCTTTATCACATCGGATTATTCTTGAAAACAAGGCCAAATATGCCGGAATAAAAAGCACCACAGTAGTCAGTGAAATTGTCGATGGTCTGAAAGCCCCACGCTAGACGCTGCTCGAAAAGGTTTTCGGAATACCGAAACCTTTTCAAACATCGTCTATGACCTGAAATTTAAAATTTTGCGACTGTTTTTTATAGAAATGTTTTATACTCTGAATGGGAAGAAACTTTGCTTTTCTTTGTGATGATGGTAAAGCTAGTGTCGTCCGGCGTAAGTTCGTGACCCCACCCTTCTTTAATTAGATCTTATGTGGGTCTTGCAAAATAGCTTAACCCTTTAATTATTAACGATTTATATTCCTTTTTTATTTGAAAAATCCTCCAAGGCGTGATATATTATAACTCTTTCAATGTCAATAACATACCACCCTTGAAA
>JAKIUY010000155.1 GCA_021647315.1 Victivallaceae bacterium | reverse complement strand
GGAACCTCTCTTGATTTTATATCAAAAAGCGCAATAAAAAAGGGGGAAGACGGTTTTTCTCTGTTTTTTATTGATTTTAAGTAAGAAAATAGGTCTGTAACCATAGGTAAGGGTTGACAGTACCTGACAAACAATAAGGATAAAATTATGAAAAAGAGAACATTATTAATGATGATGACAGGGGTATTGCTAAGTTCTGCTGCATGGGCGGCAGATGACGCAACGACAGAAAAAACTGCGGTGACAGACAAAGATTTGCTCAACCGTCCGCTAATAGCCTATCCCAAAGGTTATCAACTGAAAAATGGTACTGGAGATACCCTTTCAGTCGTTGAAGTTGATGGTAAGAAGGCTTTACAGTTTAAATCGGATAAACAGGTTTATGTTAGATTTCGGAGTGGCTTTAGTAAATTTAAACCTAATACTAATTATGTTATGACCTGTGAAGTAAAAATTACTGATATGAAAGCCAAGAAACGGAAACGTGGGGTGATGCTTCAGGTTAAATCAGCACCCGGGAAACCCTATGTTTGGGTATCTATTATTCATGACGGTAGCACTGAGGGTTGGGTAACCGCAACCATTCCTTTTGATACTGGTGCTAAACCTGAATTTTGCAAATCACGGGTCTCAATATTTATCTTAGATTTATCGGGTACGGTACTGTTCCGTAATTTGAAAATCACAGAAACAACGGAGGAGTTGACCAGAGGGTTTCAAGTTGGAGAAGATTTTGTTCCAAAGGCACTGTTGAAACTGTAAATTATCTACGAATAATAACATTTGATTTAAGAATAAAAAAACAAAGTCGGCTTCGCCGGAACGTTGAACATCCAACATTGAACGTTCAACGTCGAATGAAAGGGGAATACAATTTCCTATTAGATAAATATATTGAATAGCAGTATCTTCAGTCCACGGTCATCGGTAACAATATCGAGGGCTGTTGACTGAAAACTGAAGATTATAACAGTAATAATTATATTTTATAACAAACAAACTATAGACTTATAACCAAAGGGGTTACGAGTCTATTATTTTACCGTTACAGAGATTCAACTCTGTAACTTATTGTGGAGACAATATTAGCATGAATAGTTCAAAAAAAATAGGCATTGGTATCTTGGGGTTGGGTAATCGCGGAGTCTATTTTGGTGCCCATGTGTTTGGTCAACGAGATGATTGTGAACTGGTCGGACTTTGTGATATCAGACAGGAAAAAATTGATGCCGCACGGGCACAGTTGAAACAGGACATCCCTGCCTCAACTTCAGTTGAAGAGTTTTTACAACTGCCTGGTCTGGATGCCGTCATTATTGCCACCCCAGATCCAGTTCATAAAGAGTCCGCATTGGCCGTTCTAAAAGCTAAAAAACATGTCTATCTGGAAAAACCAATGGCCCAGACGATTCAAGACTGTGATGACATCATCGCCGCTTGGGAAGGCTCTGATACAGTCTTTTTTGTCGGGCTGGAGTTGCGTTACTGCACTTTGATGCAAAAAATGAAAGAGCTAATCACTGCTGACGAAGTCGGAGCAATAAAAATCGGTAACGTTATTGACAATGTTTCGGTTGGCGGCAACTATTATTACCATGGCGTACGCAGAAAAAAAGAGTATATTAAAAGTCTGATTCTCGAAAAAGGCACTCACTCATTAGATTTGGCCAACTGGTTGATTGACAGCTCGCCACGTCGGGTTTTCACTATGAGTAATTTAAGCGTTTTTGGCGGCAAGGAACCGGATACATTGCGTTGTAAAAATTGTGATAAACAGACAGACTGTCCCTATTATATTGACCCGAAAGGGTTTGAAATGGATTATGAAGCTACCATCAAAGACATGGATGATTACTGTGTCTATTCTCAAGAATGCGATGTCCCCGATAATGGGCTGGTACTGATTGACTATGAGAGTGATTGCCGAATATCATATATGGAATGCCATTTCACCCCTGAATATTCCCGAGAATTTATGTTCGTTGGTACTAAAGGTAAAATTACCGGGTTCTACAATAATAATCAGGATTTTAAAATTACCGTCTTAAAACGCCATAGCCTGCAGGAAGATGTCTATTATCCTGAACGGGTTGAAGGTGGCCATGGTGGTGGTGATACCGGTATTTCTGAAGAGTTCATCAGTAAAGTAAAAGCTGGTAAACCAACAATGATTGGTGTCAAAGGGGCCCGGGACAGTGCGGCAATTGCGATTGCCGCCGCTATCAGCGAAGATACTGGCCTGCCGGAAGCTATTCCACCATTGGACAAGAAATGGTCGATGTTGGAGATTTAGGTTATAATTAGACGTTGTTAGAAAAGGTTTTCTCAAGAGGTGATTTCAAAAGTCCACCGTGGAGAGTTTTGAAATTGTCTCTCAATAATAAAATCTTTTCTAGCTACTTCAAACTCATTAACTGAGAAGATAATAATGCAACTGAAAAATATCAAAATTAAATATATTTCGCACTGTACTTTTATTTTGGAATATAATAATATTGTCTTAATTACCGACCCATATTTCTGCGGAGGATTTGAGTGGGCAGGGAATGTTGAAACCCACCTTGAACGTTCACCAGTCAGACCGGAAGATATAGTCAAATGCGACTATATCTTTGTTTCACACGAGCATGGCGACCATTTTGACATTGATGCGATTAAGACCATTACAGCCGCAACCGGTGCTAAGGTGATTGCTCCGCAGTGTCTATGCGATATCTTGGCCGCTGCAGGAATTAGAGAAGCTCAACTACTAGCAGCTGAAGAGGAACAACAATTTACAACTGGCGGCTTTTCGCTCATAACGCTTGGTGAACACGATAGTTCGTTTTATGAGGATGGGATATGCGATAAATATTCGCTGGTGATTAAAACTCCAGAAGATACAATCTGGTTTTCCGGTGACAATCACGTTATGCCTCCCAATCTAAAGAAATACTCGCCAACAACAGTTATCTGCTGGACAGTGCAGAAAGTACTTGAACAGTTACAACAGGTATGCCCTGATTTGGAAAATTTTATCACTATGCACTGTGACCGGCATGAGCCAGGAAAATTCTGGTGTTCAAAAAATGAAAGTGAAGAGCAGGCGAGGGCGGAAAAATGTTTCCCCAAGGCTAAAGTTCATGCTTTAAATCGAATTCAAACCATATAACAAAAAATAATCGTATTGCCAGTTTTGCAAGGAAGTTATAATTCGACAGGGTTAAACAACAATATCCGTATGTTTTAACCTACGGATAATATAATCATTAGAGAACCAACCCCGAATGGGAGTTGAATAAAAAACTTTAAGGAAGTTATACGCTATGAAAGAGGAACAGAGTCAAGTAAGAATAAACGGCAACTGGGAACCTAAGATGTTTCTGAAACGGCGTGGTGACGGTGCAACCGTTGATGTTGACAAGATGTGGCAACATATCCATAGTGATGCATATATTGAGCATTTGCAGGAGATTGGTGCTACAACATCGCATATTCATTTTCATAAAGGTTATGGGCTTGAAGGTGAGGCTGAATCGATAAAAGAGGCCACGGCCTGGGCTGAAAAACTTCATGCTGCCAATATTAAAGTGGGGGTCTATATCGGTTCAACCTTTTTTACTGAAGTTTTCCAACATCCGGAAATGGCTGATATGGTGACGAAAAATAACAGCTCAGGTTGGAATCCTGCACAATATTTCAGGAAACATTGGTGCTATAATTCACCTACTGCAGTCGATTATTTCAAAGAGGTAGTTCGCGTGGCGATTGAGGATGTCAAAGCAGATAGCCTCCATTTCGATACGGCTTTTGCCGCCAAACTCGATCAGCTCTGCCACTGTCAATACTGTATGAAGGGTTTCAGACAGTATATCTCTGAAAATATCCCGGAAATTGCCGATATTACCGGCTTGGATGACCCGACTTTGTTGACTCCGCCACCTTGCGGCAATCAAGCCTATTTGGCATCGGTTGATGAACTGAAAGAGCCGGGAATTATTGCCTGGACGCTCTATCATGCCCATGCCGGCTATCAGGCGTTGAAAATGTTCAGTGAATATGCCAGAAGCATCAGCAGTGATATAAAAATATTCTATAACGGTTGCCAGTTGGCCGGTAATACCCGTTACAGTAGACCGGAAATGGCACTTGAAAAACTTGCTCTGGTTGATATGAGCTGTACTGAAGACTGCAATGAAAACCCGGTCTATACAACACCTGACGGCTCTCCGGTATCACGTTTTAGATCTTATAAAGCCGGTTATCGAACTGCAACATCTATCTGTTACTACACGGTTACTAACGGCAGTGACAACAGACTTACGCTTGCCGAAGCCGCTGCGTTTAATTATAATTCCCTCGGTTTCATTGAAACCGCAATGCAGCATAATCATAAACTTGAAGCCCCGGAAGATATTGAATTTATTAACCACCTGACTAAACACGAAGCCACTTTTATCAACCAGACTCTCTGGCATAATGTGGCGGTATTGCGACATCATGAAAGTCTGCTGCTCAATCAGTATCCATGTGCATTAACGCCATACATTGTCGAACAGGCACTGTTTGAACAGCATATCCCATTCTCAATCATCAACTCTCACGATTTGACCCAGGAAAAACTGGCGGAATTCGCTGTTTTGATCCTGCCTGATGCCAAATCACTCAGTGATGCTGAACTGAATGAGCTAGAAAAATTTGTTGAGGCTGGTGGAAGACTCATCTCTATCGGCAATAGCGGAACCGCCACCAGTTTGAATCAGCATCGCTCAACTTGGGGACTGGCAAATATCTTCGGTCGTAACAAATCGCCTTTTGTCCCGGTGATTAAGTACGATGAAGTCGCGGTATCAACAACAGACTTCACCGATACTGAAACATCACAGCAGCAAATCACCGCTGCGGAATATGGTGCGGGCAAAGCCGTCCATCTGCCATCGCTTAAATTTCATATACCGGAAAATCATCAACAGCTCAATACCTTCGGGGGGTTCAGATGGTACTATCATCCATACTGGAAGCCAGCGGATAATATTAATCAACTCCTGACTGAATTGAATAGTCTGCTTGTCGACAAACCTCATATTGAGACCAACCTGCCGCGACATGTCGGCGTTGAATACTATAAAACTGCGTCAGATACATACCGGCTACATATTGTTAATTACCGCCATCCGGAAACTATTAAGGATGCTGAAATTACCATCCATAATGAATTTAAAGCTGGTTCAAAGCTGGCAGTTGACTATCTTACAGCAGCAGGTAAAGAGCAAAAAGAACTTAAAGTTGATAATGGTAAATTAGTTATTCCGTTAATCGATTTCAATCTACTGGAAACCATTGAACTTAAAAAATTATAGGATATAGAGATGTTAAAAGATAGATTAATGACAGACTTAGATGAGATAGTTGCTTTTGGGGCACGGGCCCCAGGTAGTCTTGATGAATTGCGCGCCGCGGAATATATTGAAGAGCGACTTGATGTTTTGGACTTGGATGAAGTTAAACTTGTGAGCTTTCCCAGTGCTTCTCATTTGGCAGTGGACTCCACTTTGAAAGTCATTGATTCGGGCGAGAAATTTATCAGTTTTCCGACCCTCTTTTCGCCACAGGGTGATGTTAGTGGTGAATTGGTCTTTATCGGCTCATGTCACGCCTCACATACCGCCGGTGATGTCGATTTGTCCGGAAAAATCGGTATGCTTACTCCGACAGGAAGTTTTCAGGAACGGATTGATTTTATCCTTGACCTTGAACGCCGTGGATTGGAGGGGTTGATTGTTGTCTCACCCGCTCTTGATATGATTAACACCAAAATTATCCGTTATCCTGAAATTAAACGATTACCTTCAATTTCCGTCTCCTGGCATACAGCATGCCAATTGAAGAAGGCGGCAGGACAACAGTTTTCGCTGATCGTAAATCACCAGGCAGAAGCTCGTCATGAATCGGTCAATGTTATTGGGAAAATCAATGGAAAAAGTGATAACTGGTTGCTGATAAGTGCCCATATTGATACGGCTCCATATTCAGTAGGGGCAAATGATAATGCCTCTGGAGTAGCCGTACTGCTTGAACATGTCCGGCAAATAGCTGCCGGAGAACAGCCGGAAGCAACCATCTATTTCCTCTTTTCCGGTAGTGAAGAGTATGGTGCTTTAGATTGTTGTGGCGCTGGCGCAAAAGCATTTTATCGGCAGGAAAAACTGGAATTATCCACCTGTATTGCTCATCTTGAAATTGATGATGTCGGTGATCTGCTGTTTCATAACAGAATAAATATCGGCGGCAGCAGAAAATTTATTGATTATATCAAAACGATTGATACCCCGGTCCTCTTTCAGCTCATCGAAAAATATAGACCAAGCTGTGATCATGGCTCCGCAATATATCACGGTATTCCCTTTATCTGTTGTGGCAACAAAGCACCGGAAGTGCCTGTCTATCACACTCCCGGTGACGAATTGGAATTCGTTGATCCCGATATGTTGGTCAATACGTTCAAATTAACTGAAAAAATTATTGAAATGCTCTGTGCTGTTCAGCCATTCTTTCCCTATCTGAAGAATGGTGAACGGCTGATTCGTCCCGCCTACTACCGAGATTTTGATGCCATCAAAGCGATTACCCGGTTGGCATTCGAACCGGTCAGTCTGGATAGAATGGCTGAAAAATTTTTCACCACCCAAATGGGCGACAAAGATTGGTTTGAATATAAAAACCGTTCGCTTGAGGATCAGTGTAGAGCCAATATCTATAATGTCATAGTATGCGAAATAGCTGGTAACGTTGTCGGTTACGCAACAATGTCGCTTGATTGCGAGCGCGGTATTGCTGAGGTCGGGAATAACGCCGTACATCCTGATTTTCAGGGCAAAGGAATTGGTAAAATGATGCAGCAGGAAATTATGCGGCGGATGATTGAGAGCGGTTTTGAAAAATTCAAAGTAAATACCTTAAGCAACGATATTGCAGCCCAGAAAGTTTATGAAAAACTGGGTTTTGAAAAAATTATAACCGGAATTTATTATCTGAAATAATAGGCGATGTAATGAACCCTGATAGAATAATTAATGTTCACACTCATCTAAAACATCGACAGAATATAGCTGAACGCATCAAGCTGTGGCATGACTGTAATGTGGTAAAAACTTGTATTCAAGTAATTCCTTTAGAGGGATATTATACCAATGAGGAGATGGTTAAAATTATAGCAGAATACGCTGAAATGATTATGGTTTTTGGCCACATTGATCTTGGATCTGATTTAAATACCCAAAAAACTGATTTTATCCCCAAAATTGATCAACCTGATAAAATTGATCGTTTAAAAGAGCAAGGCTTTGCCGGTCTGAAATTGACTGCTCCGCAATATGCCTATGATGATGAAATCTATTTCCCATTATACGAACGTGCCGAAGCACTGGCAATGCCGATTCTGTTTCATACAGGTAATTTAGCACCTAATCCCAACTATTCACAAAAACTTACATCGCAGAATAAAATGCGTTGCATCTATCTTGATTCTATAGGGCGTGCTTTCCCAAAGCTTAAGATGATTATGGGACACTTAGGCCATCCTGAATATAATATTGGCCTGGATATTATCTATACATTTAAAAATATCTACGGTGAACTTTCTGGGCATAGTGGTTCGCAGTGGCGTGAGACTGAGTTGCGAAAACTGTTTGCACCATTACCTGGTGCTGACATGAGTAATCCACTTGAGAATCAAGCATTGAAATTGTTTGAAAAAATCTGTTTTGGTACCGATAACCCCGAACCACCGGTA
This sequence comes from Victivallaceae bacterium, assembly GCA_021647315.1. GTDB lineage: Bacteria > Verrucomicrobiota > Lentisphaeria > Victivallales > Victivallaceae > JAKIUY01. The sequence continues at coordinate 866 of JAKIUY010000155.1, read as the reverse complement.
TGGATTGAACTATCACAACGTCTAATGGATGAACTGGAATTACCGCCAGAGCTTCAAGAGCGTTATTGGTGGGAAAACGCGGCAACTATACTTGATTTAGATAACTAGTGTTTTCGTTTTTCAGCAAAGCTCCTAAGCGAACTGTCTGAAAAACTGAAATAGATAAGGGCAAATGACTTATGCAAATTATTTGTTTAGGATTGCACGATTTAGGTAATATAGCAGGAAATTATGAAACTAGCTGAAAAAAAATTAAAGTATGTAGAATGCTCCGGTTCCCCTAGAGAAATGGGACGGCAATATGGCGAACAGGCACGTGATGAGATTCAGCATTACTTTGAACTACGCAAGCAGAGTGGCAAAAAAGTGGAGTCTGAACTCTTCTCAGCGAATGTTGAAAAGCTATTGCAAGCTTTTATCCCTGGTGTTCTTGAAGAGTTGAAGGGTATTGTCCAGGGCGCTGACGTCACTTTAGAACAGGTTTTATTTGCGGAATCATGTTGACACATTTGAAGATGATGCCGAACGCTGCACGCCGGTTATTCTACGCAACTCTGCTGACAGTACAATTGTCGGAAAAAACAATGACTGCCCTCTATGAGAATTATCCCTATGTTATCAGAAAATGTACACCTGAAAAAGGCATCCCATCTATTCAAATTACCTTTGCCGGCTGGCTTTGCGGACTTGATGCGCTCAATGCCGCGGGACTTGCTACTACTCATGGTTCTGTAGGGTCTATTTCCGTTACGGGCGAATGCCCTGTAACTTTTAAAATCTACTAATTAGCAAAAGAAGGGTTCAACCATTAAGTTAAATAATCTCAAAAACTTAACAATGGAGGAACCCTATGATAGTAAACACCG
>JAKIUY010000018.1 GCA_021647315.1 Victivallaceae bacterium | reverse complement strand
GATACTATGCTAAAACTTACTCTCGCTATTTTCCACTCCATAAACCATAAAGATTTAAAATATACTATACCAAAAATTGGTAAATTCACATAGTCAAAAACATTATGGTTAGAAAATGATTATTACTCAAAAAATAAGCTTTATTGAGATTGTAAAGTTAACATGGAAAGAAAGGTTAAAGTTCTTGTTGCTTTGTACAATTACTTTTTTGGGTCATAGATTTCTATTTAATGATGCCTTTGAGATTTCAGGAATATTAACAACTGTGCTGGGTACTACACTTGCTTTTTTCATTGGATTTAAAAACAACCAAGCTTATGACAGATGGTGGGAAGCAAGAAAAATTTGGGGCTCAATAGTAAATGATTCCCGTTCGTGGGCAAGAAGTATTTTAAATTATTGTTCTACTGACACTGAAAATAATGAGATTTTGGATGCGATAAAAAAGAAACTTATTTATCGACACATAGCATTTCTCTATGCTTTAAAATCAAAATTGAGAGGAAATAGCGATAAAGAATACCATAAATATTTATCTAAAGATGAAATTGCTCAGGTAGAAAAACAATCAAATATTCACAATGCAATTTTAACGAATCAATCAAAAGATTTAGAAAATATTTCCAAACAAGGTTTTATTGATGGGTTCAGATTTATAGAGTTAAATAAATTAATTGTAAAATTCAGCGATGAAATGGGTATGTCAGAAAGAATAAGCAATACAGTATTTCCACCAACATACCATTATTTCACAAGAATATTTATTTGGCTTTTTGCTATAACAGTTACACTCTTATCCGCAGCCACAAATGGTGCTTGGTCAATTTTAATTGGATGGATAGTTGCCGTTATTTTTTTTGATACTCACATGATTGGAATGTATATCTTAAATCCATTTGAACCAACAAAATCATCTATTTCGCTTGATCAAATTACTCGAACAATTGAAATAAATCTATTAGAAATGATGAATGAATCAGACATTCCAGAACCTGTTAAATCAATTGACGGAAAATATGTAATGATAGGAAGGAAAGGAGGTGAAAATATTACAATGATGTATTCTGATGATTCTGATGGCTATACGTTGTCATACAATAGACCTGTTGGGGTCAAACGTTTTGACTTTGCCTTAGCACCATATATTGGGCTATCGGCAGATCAAGGTCAAGCAGATCTTGCTCTATATCGCAAAGATACCGCATTCAAATGTCCAGGTCATTTTAATCGGCCGGGGAAAGGAGCAACCGTTGGATTTTGGGGAAGGTGTTACGGACTTAATTTTTATTTTGGTTATTCGTCAACGGGTAGTTTAGTATTTAAGAACTCCGTATTGAAGGCACCTTCGAAACTGTTCTACCTGATAGAATCTGATACTATGGCAGTCAACTCCGGTCGCAGTTATAAGCTGTATGGTTATAATGGCTGGGTCTATCCTGATGGCAAAGGTTATATTCTGCCTGATTGGCATAAAACATTCAGTGTATTGCATGTTGATGGTCATGTGAGCAGCCATCAATGGAATTCTGTCCCTGGTTACGGTGATGATACATCGCGGACTAATAGAGTCCGTTGGATACCTAATTATTAATGATAGTTGCAAAATAACAGAGCATAAACAGCGATCGTAAGATCGCGGTTTATTATCCACAGCTCAATATTTAAGCAGAAATCAATACCCCGTTGAGTTTCCGTGTCACCTCCAGTGGTATCAATAAATTTTAAATGTAAATTATGATGGAGATTTTTATTATGAACAAAGCATCTTGTAAAATTGTAAGATTGGTATTGTTGGTTGGTATAATCGGCGTATTATTACCATCGACATTATTGGCATATACTGTTGATGGTTCAACAGTAACTCTGACGGCAGCGGACAGGACAGCCGATAACACTGTTCTTATTCAGGGATTTTTAGATGACTCTACCTATACTAAAATAATCATTCAGCCAGGCACAGGAAATGCTTCATGGGCCGTCAAACCGCTTTTTTTCAGTCATGCCAACAGTGAAATTCATTTGAATGAGAATGTTGTGCTTGAGGCCTTAGCCGGCGGTTACCCCAACGGCGGGGATTGTGTGCTTACCGCAACAAATTTAAGTAATATTATGGTCACTGGAGATGCTGGAGCCAAAATATTGATGCATAAGGACGAATATGCAAATTTAGCAGTTGCAGAATGGCGTAATGTATTGAAATTCATGAGTTGCAGTAATGTAACTGTATCTGGATTAATTCTGGCAAATAGTGGTGGAGACGGTATCTATCTGGGAGATGCGTCTGGTACCGGTTATTGTTCTAATGTGACGATTACAGATGTTATTGTTGACGGTTGTGCCAGGAATGGCGTATCGGTAATCAGTGTTGATGGGTTGACGATTACTAATTCTATTTTCAAAAACACCCAGGGGCAGGGGAATGCCGCAAGCAACGGCCCATGGGCTGGAATTGATTTTGAGCCCAATAATTCGTCTGAACGATTACAGAATATTGTTATAGACAACTGTGAATTTATCAACAATGGTCGAACCGGAGTACAGATTTCTACTGCAAAATTAGCCGGTTCTACTGCCCTGGTGAGTTTGACAGTCAAAAATAGTAAGATGCAGGGCAATGGTTTGTATGGTATACGGCTGAGCTACCTTGCAGCCAGTATTGATAATAGTTCTTTGGTTGCTTTTCAAAACTGTGATATTCAGGATAATAAAGATTTCGGCGTCTGGATTGGCAGTAAATCCAGAGATTCCGGTCTGCTTTCGTTTACTGACTGTTATCTGAAAAATAATAATCTTGCCGGTTCAGATACCGCATTTTTTATCTATACTTTTTCCAATACCACTGAAATCGGTGGAAATATCCAATTGAATAATGTTGTCATAGAGCAGCCGACAAATCGGGCAGTTCCTTATTCGCTCAGAATAAGAGGTCGCAGCGATGCTGATATAGAGAATGTATCTGGAAGTATTTATGCATCCGGTGGCATTGTCTCTACTACCTACACCAGTAATATTAATGTTTCAGCCGGTTCAACCCAATCCCAGGCTGCTTGGCAATTGGATGAAACAAGTGGTTCTACCGCTAATGATAGCAATGGTGTTTGTGATGGAACGCTGCAGAACAGTCCAATTTGGCTAAGTGGGATAATTGGCGGGGCGTTAGAATTAAATGGTAGTGACCAATATGTTACGATACCAGATGATGCTTCTCTAGATATTGGAACTGAAGATTTTTCTATATCAATGTGGTTTCAGCGCAGTGCCAGTGCGGTAACCAATAGTCGTCTACTATTCAAAGGCGCCTCCTCTGATACCAGTACCGGCTATGCAATATCAGGCTCCAACACAAGCTTGGGGTTTGTCTTGAGCAACGGTTCATCTAGAAAAATGGCATGGGCAACCATTCCGACATTAGATCAATGGCATCATCTCGTTGCAACTATTACCCGCAATCAAACCATACAGATATATCTGAACGGTGTTCTGCAAAGCACCAAAGACATCAGCTCTTGGGATGTAAGTGATATAAGTAATGCCAAAGATATGTTGCTTGGAGCCGCCGGCACAAATTCCTTATGCTGGCCGGGAAAAATTGATGATGTAAAGATTTATAAGCGGACTTTGACGCAAGGGGAAATTACTGAACTTGCTTCGAGTGCATCCGCCCTTTGGCGTTTTGATGATGGTAGCGGAACCAGTGCTGTTGACAGCATTGGACGTTCTTCCGGCAGTTTACAGAATAACCCAACATGGACCACCGGTGAAATTGGCGGGGCATTACAGCTGAATGGTACTGATCAATATGTAAGCGTTGCAAACAACTCGTCTGACCTGAATATTGGGACTGAAGATTTTTCCATATCAATGTGGTTCCAGCGCAGTGACAGTACTGTAACCAATAGCCGTTTATTATATAAAGGCGCATCTTCCAATACAGATACCGGTTATGCAATATCAGGCTCCAACACAAGCTTGGGGTTTGTCTTGAGTAACGGTTCATCTAGAAAAATGGCATGGGCAACTATTCCGACATTAGATCAATGGCATCATCTCGTTGTGATTGCTACTCGCGACGTGAATATACAGATATATGTTAATGGTGAACTGAAAGATACTGTGGATATCAGCACCTGGGATGTAAGTGACATAAGCAATATCAAAGATGTGCTGATCGGGGCCGCCGGCACAAATTCCTTATGCTGGCCGGGAAAAGTAGATGATCTGCGTGTTTACAAGCGGGCTCTCACAGACGACGAAATTACAAAATTATACGTGGCGACACCATATTATGTTTATGAATAAAAAAAAAACTTGCTGCATATTGTTGGCGTTGTCATCGGTGGCTTTTGTGCTGTGTGGCTACTGTTCAGTGCACGCTGAAACGCACCCGCTTGATCTTGCTACAAGCAGCGTTTATGTCGATGCCAAGGCTGATCAGATTAAACGTTTTGCCGCTCAGGAGCTCCAGCAGCATCTTAGTCTGATTACGGGTAAAAATATTCCGCTGGTTCATCGCCTAAAAGCGATTAAACCCGGTAGTTTTGTTTTTATGGTTGGCGTGGCTGAGCCTAATTTAAAATCTACGGATAAACTTGCGGTTGAAGAGGCGCGTTATCTGCTTGATGAAAAAAATGCCAGACTTTATCTGTTTGGGGATGATTTCATTGCCAGTAATCGTCGGCAACCCAAGGCAACCAGTGCCTATAGCCGTAATCGGGTCGGCACCCTGTTTGCCGTTTATGATTTTCTGAATCTGGAATTGGGGGTTAAATGGATTAAGCCCGGCAATGATGGTATAACCTATAAGCATCAAACTGAGTTGGTTATGAGCCGAACAAACCACCGCTGGGTGCCGAGGATGCTGTTTCGAGGCTGGCGGACGGAGGCTTGGGACAGAAATGTGCAACGCCGGTTTAATGCGAAAACTCCCGTAGTTTTTCGCCTTACTCCTGATGAGCTTGCCGCTAAACGTACAGAGGAATTAATCTGGCAGCGTCGGCTGAAATTCGGCAGACCAAACCGGCCCGGCTATGGTCATGCTTTCACTAAGTATTGGGAAAAATACGGTAAACAGCATCCGGAATGGTTTGCGCTGGGCAAGAATGGCAAACGGGGCGTGGGTTCCGGTCAAAAGGCTGATCGCTTGAAATTATGTGTCTCTAATCCTGAACTGCTTGACGCGATTGTCGCTGAATGGCGAGCCAAATGGCTTAAGGACAAAAATTATAATGTCTATAATGCCTGCCCCAATGATTCGCGGGGCTATTGTCGTTGTAAAAAATGTCGCGCCCTTGATGCCGGCAATGAAACTGATAAAAAATATGCCGGACTTGACGGTTTAGATCCGGAAGGTATTCACCAGCAACAGACCAAAGGTGACACTTTTGAGACTGAGCCTAAATCTGACCGTTACGTCTATTTCTGGAATGAGCTGCTGAAACGAGCCAGGAAATTTAATCCCAAGGCAAAACTTATCGTCTACATTTATTCAGATTATCGTTATCCGCCACGCAGACAGATTTTGGCTGATGGGATTATCTGCGGATTCGTGCCGCGTTTCAGAGATAGTGTGGCAACTACCGAAAAAGAGTGGGCTGAATGGAAAAAACAGGGCATGAAAGAGGTATTTCTGCGCCCCAATGACTTTAATGACAGCGTTGGTATGCCGATGGGGAACAGTAAATATATTTTTGATAAATTTTCGCTGTCGAAAAATTATAAACTGGTCGGAACTGATTATGATCGGGCCTATAATGCCTTAGATGTTGAATTGAGTGGACTGGCATTTTATGTGCTGGGACAGGCTTTCAATCATCCTGAAAAAAGTTATGATGAACTGGCAGATGAATTCTTTTCAACGTTTGGTGACGCCAAAGATGAAGTGGAAAAATATTATCGTTACTGGGTGAAATTATTTGAGCAGAAACGCTTGGCAAAAGTTGGTAAAGCCGGTGGCTTTGGCGGACGCGGATACCTGTTTAATAACCTGCAGGAATTTTATCGGCCTGAAGATTTTATTCATGGCAAGAAAATTTTACAACGCGCTCTGAAAAAAGATCTACCACCGCGTATCCGCAAAAATATTGAGAGTATCATGTTGGCCAATGAGCATAGTCGTCTAATCTATCAGGCGATAACGACCAATAAAAGTCAGGCAACGACTGCCGAAAAAACAAAGGCAGCCCGGGCATTGTATGACTTTAGATTGGCAAATATGGATAAAATCAGTGGTTCATTAACCATGTTTTTTGGTACTGAAGCAAGTTTTGATGATATTACCGGTAGCAGGCGTTATATTACCGATATTCCAAAGGGCAAACTTATTTCACTGCCTGTTGTCTGGAAATTCAAAATTGACGAAAAGAATATTGGTCTGAAAGAACAGTGGCAGAAATTGTCCTGGTCAACGATTGAGAAAACTTGGCAGGAACTGGCGGTTAATGCTATCTGGGAACGGCAAAATTCATATTCAACCCCGGCATTAGCCAAAAAATTGCAGAAGTATGATGGTATCGGCTGGTATGCACTGAAATTGATCAAGCGTCCAGAACTGAAAGGCAAGAAGGTCAGATTGCTGTTCGGTGCGGTTGATGAATCATGCTGGGTCTATCTTGATGGTAAAGAGCTTGGCAAACATCTGTTTATTAAACCGGATGATTGGAAAACCAGTTTCAGCTTTCCGCTTGATAGTGATAAACTGGCAAGCAAAGATCAATTGTTAATCGTTCGGGTCGAAGATAAACTCGGAGCAGGCGGCATTTGGAAAGAGGTCGTCTTGCAGGTGATGGAATAGGCGGAACCGGTTATGTTCACGCTATACGAATAGGGTCTAACTAGACGCTGCTCGAAAAGGGTTTCGGAGTACCGAAACCTTTTCAAACATCGTCTGTACCTTAAAATTAAAATTTTGCGGCTTGTTTTTAGAACTTTTTTAGTTTAAAAATATACTTCTCATGTTATTGTATCAATAACTGCTTAAAACAAGTAAGGAGTATATTTTTAATGCCTCAATTTCAAAGAAAATTCTTTGAAATTAATATATACGGAGCGGAGAAAAGCCTTTAATTTCCGCGATGCGGAAAATTCAAAAGACTTTTCGAGCACCGTCTAACTAGAGATGTAATTATTATAAAAAGGAAATATTATGACTAAGAAAATATATTTAATATTGGGTGCTACACTGATGACCGGTAGCGCATTTGCTGGTGATTTGAAAGGCTCAATTATTTTTCAGGAAGATTGTGAAGATCTGAAAAGTCCTTATGCAGGCGTGAAAATTGCCTCTGATATAAAAGTTGAACCAAAGGGGAAATTCGGTAAATGTTTTCGTATTGAACGCCGTACGGTTAATACGATTGAGAATGGCGATTTCAAACAACAGGAGTCAGATGTTTGGCTTTATCGTGATAATGCAGTATGGCAGAAAAAAGGTGGCGTTGATAATTCTTCCTGCCTCAGGATTTCCAGCGGCGAGGTTGCGATTCCAATTATCGGCTTGAAAAAAAGTTCAGCGAATGCTTTTTCATTTTACGCAAAATCACCGCAAAATGGTTCGCTCAGGGTAATTTGGGAATCGGGAGATAAAGAGACGGTTCTGGTCAAAGATCAAAAGCTTGCTGCTTCATTCATTAGAATTAAAGCTCCGTTTGAGGCCATTGAAGATTCTGGCTCGCTGCGGATTCAGGTCAAAGGGGTGGTAATCGTTGATAACGCGCAACTTGATCAGGGGGTTAACTTTTTCAACTCATTTTCCAAACCACTGAAGCGGCGTGGCGTGGATCGGATTAAGGTGCCAGCTAATGGTAAATATTTCAAAGCTGAACAGGGGGCAATCAGTGTTTGGCTCAAGGTGCCGTGGTTGAATGATCCCAATGTTATTTCAAAATCTATCTGCGGGCTGTTTGTGGTTAATAATACAGAAAAAAGAATGAAAAAATGGGGCGATCAGGTGATAATGGGGATTAATGCTATCCCGCGTAAGAAAATCACTGATAAGCTTCGCAAAGGGCAGTTATATTTATATACGATTGATGCAAAAAACCGGGTCTGCTCGATTGCTGAAACTTTGACAAAACTGGAACCGGCTCCTGTTTCCGGTTGGCGCCATCTGGTGATGACCTGGCAGCTTGATGACGCAGGTAAAATGAATACGGTATTATGGCTTGACGGTAAAAAATTGGTCGCTAAATCTAAACCTTATGGTCCAGCCAAACAGCAGAAGTTTATCTGGATCGGCTATGTTAACGGTGCTTATCTGAATGGCTTAATAGATGATTTTGCTATCTTCAATCGTCCGCTGACGGCAGAGGAAATAACTAGGATTTATACCTCAGACAAACCGTTATCACAGTTATAAAATAATTGTCTAATGTAACTTAAGCGTCCCGCTTGAGTATAGTAAAACGACTGCTCATGCACCGTTGCTATACCGGCGGTAGCCGGTATAGCTCAAGGGACTTTCGCCCTCCATATCAAGTGTGAGAATTAATACTGGAGGGCGAGACTCTGTCGAGCCGTGGTGGCGATGACATTGATTATAAATAAAAGGTAAAAAATGAAAAAAATCACATTATTATTCGCGGTACTTTTGGGTGCTATTTTTACAGTCCAGGCTGAATTGAAAATTGTCGAAGACGGCAAGAGCTCTTATCAGGTTGTGGTCGGGAAGAATTCCTCGCAAATTACCCTCGCGGCAGCTAAAGATTTGCTGTTGTACCTGCGTAAAAGCACCGGGGCTGAATTGCCGTTTAAACAGACTGGTGTGACGGGTAACAGGCCGTCAATTGTCGTCGGTGACTGTGCCGCCGCCCGCCAGGCCGGGATTGATGCTGCTAAACTGCCAGCCGAAGGGTTTGTGATTAAAACTGTCGGAAAAAATATTTATATTGTCGGACGTGATACTAAAGGCAGCGCAAGCAGTGATCATTGGTATAGCGCACCCCAGTCCGGAACCTGGAATGGGGTCAGCCGTTTTTTACAAAATCAGCTTGGCGTTCGCTGGTTTATGCCGGGTGCTGAAGGTGAATATGTTCCGCGGCTGAAAAATTTGACCATTGGTACTCTTAATATTTCAGACGCACCGCAAATGGACTATCGGCGCATGTCATATCTGTGGTGGAAAGGATTAAGTAAACAACGGATCAAAGATGTAAAACTTTGGAAGCGGCGTAACCGTGATGGCTGGAGTACAATTTGGCGTGCGGCGCATATCTGGCTCTATCGGCTGCCAGCAAAAAAATATTTTAAACAGCATCCTGAATGGTTTGCTCTGGTTAATGGGCGGCGAATTGAATACGCGCAGCATGGAGCGCAGATGTGTACGACTAACTCCAGTGCGCTTGATGCCTTGGCTCAAAGCATTCTGAGCGATACAGAACAGCTTAAAGCTACCTTTTCGCTCTCTCCTAACGACGGTGGTGGACATTGTGAGGATGCAAAATGCCGTGCGCTTGATGTGGAAAAACTACCGAGCGGCGCGCCGGTCTTAACTGATCGTTATGTGACCTATTGTAATGAAGTGGCTAAACGTGTTTTAGCCAAAGATCCAACTAAGACTTTTGGTTTTTATGCCTATTCATTCTATTCAAATCCGCCGCGTAAAACTAAATTAGACTCAAGCGTACGGGTGATGCATGTGCTTAATGATACCGGTATTCTCTATTATTCACCTCAAATTCGCAAAATGTATGTTAATAAAAAACTTATGCCGTGGAAACAGGCGGTGAGTGAACTATATTTTTACACCACACCTAGCGGAATGGGCAATATCGCCCTGCCTAATTTTCATAAAGAGAGTATTAAATATCTGTTTGCAGATTTGAATCGGGTTGGAGTAACAGGGATTTCGATGAATAATGTTGAATCTTTCGATGCCACCGGGCTGAATAACTATCTCTATGAACAGTTGGCGTGGAATCCCGGTGCCGATATTGATAAACTTTACCAGGATGCCATGGATAAATGTTACGGGAAAAACGCCGCGCCTTATGTCGAAAAATATTTTTCTACAGTTGAAGCTGCGCTGGCCAGATATGCCGATAGCATAAAAATAAATATGGCCCTGGGGTCTGCCAGACGCTTCCCGGGACTATTAGAGGTGTCATATAATGACCTCTACGAAAAAGGGATGCCATTTCTTAAACAGGCGATGGCACAGAGCGTTACTAAGAATCAAAAATTGCGCCTGAAAATGGTGGTTGATAATCTGAAATATTGTCGTGATACAGTTGAACTTTATCAGTTGTCGAAAAAAATCTTGAAATCCAAGCCAAGTCGGACTGAAGTGCTGAAGGCGATAAAATTGGCGGAACGCCGCCGGAGTTACCTGAATAAATTGGCTAAAGCTGGTCGTTTAAATATGCAGCGTATTCTGACAACCGAAAAAGGTTCATATCTGCCATTTGATCCGCAGATTTACCGTGCTCTACTGATTAATTTAAGCGGCGGGGTGCGCAAAGCAACAGCTAGTTGGCTTAAAAAAGGCATTGCGCCGAAGCTTGATGGAAAACTTGATGACCCATGTTGGACAAAAGCTAAACCATTTACACTGGACTATGATAATCGTACCGGAATTAAAGTAAAGCTGAAAACTATCGCCAAGGCGGTTTATGATCGCAACTACCTCTATTTGGGGATATATTGTCAAGAACCGAAAGTTGCCGAGCTTAAAGATTCATATCGCAAACTTGATGATCCGGTCTGGAACGAAAATAATCTCGACATCTTTTTTGCTCCCAAAAATTCAAAGAATCTGAAACATCTTATCGTTAACTCATTAGGGACTATTTGTGACCTGGAGGCGGTTGACGGCAAAGAGAATATCAAATGGAACTCTAACGCCAAAACTGCGGTATCCAGAACAAAAGATGGTTGGATTGTCGAAATAGCTATTCCATTCAGTAAGTTGTCTGGCAAAACGCCCCGTATTGGCGCAATCTGGGGTTTTAACCTCTGCCGGGTACGACCAATGAGTAAACAGTATTTTGCCTTCAGTCCAACTTTTGGCCTCTTTGCCAAACCGGAACGCTTCGGCAAACTTATTTTTAAGTGATATTATAGTGGCGCGGCAGGAAAAATAAATTTGCAATACTTGATAATATATGTTATACTCTATTGTATGGTAACGATAACATTATTATAACATTATTGATTTTAAAAACTAATCGGAGAAACATTATGAAAGATAAAAAAGTAAAAAGTCGTAACTTATTCACCCTTATAGAGTTGCTCGTTGTAATAGCGATTATCGCCATCCTGGCCAGTATGTTGTTGCCAGCATTGAATGCGGCGAAAGAGAAGGCTAGATCGATCAGTTGCCTTTCTAATTTAAAACAGCTGGGGACTGCAATGCTGATGTATGCTGGCGATAATGCGGACAATCTACCGCCTTATAGGGATTATGTCAGTAAATACTGGCACTATGTTGGAGAAAATACTGGTTATCTGATGCCTTATTTACCCAGTCTTAAGAAAAAATCTGGTCAGCCGGATATTTTTATTGGGCTTGTCGGTATTCAATGGGGGAATGTAAGAGTGCGTTCGCCATTGAGTTGTCCGTCGATTTCAATTGCGGAGGGGGTTAGTTTCGATCCAACTAAGAAATATCTTTATACTTATGGTTATAATTCAAGGATCAACGGAAATGCGGCTTATCGCAAGATGACAAAATTCAAAAATCCTTCCCGACTTGCTTTGATTAGTGACATTAAAAATCCTCGCTCTCCGCAGACCTATTATCAAACTTGGCCGACCGACTACAGTGTTCATTTTAATCATGGCGACCGAGCTAATTTTGTCTTTACTGACGGGCATGCGGCCAGCAAAGGGACTAGAGATGTTCCGACAAACCCTCGTGATTCTTGGTCCTGGATTTGGTATAAAAGCCATTTCTGGAATCCTTCAGAGTAGTAGCTAGACGTTACACGAAAAGGTATTTTTTTTCGGAGCTCCGATTTCAGCCTGCAAGCTGACAGACTAAAATATACCCACATGCGGGATAAAAGGGAATTGTCTATGCCAAAAATATCTGTAGTTATCACGTCTGTAGTTTTAACTGTTTTTTGTTATTACGGGGTTAACTGTAGTGCTGCTGTTCTGATTCAGGATGGCAAAACATCATTGACTATCTATCACGATAAAGGAGTACCGTCCAGTGTTGAAAATGCTGCCGAAGAATTGCGGCACTACATCAAAAAAGTATCCGGTGCGGATATTTCAATTACAACAAAAATTCCGGCAGGAAAATTTATTTCGCTAGGCGTTAATCAACTGTCGCGCCAAGCTGGCTTGAGCCTGAACAAAGTTAAAGCTGACGGCTATCTGATTGCGATAAAAAATGACAATATCTATATTCTTGGCCGTGATACGCAGGATAGTAAGGTCTCGACTGAATGCGGATTTAGCAAAGGCACACTCTTCGGTACCTATACATTTATTGAAAAATATCTCGGTGTACGCTGGTTTATGCCGGGATCAACAGGTGAATATTATAACCCACAATCGAATATTGAACTTAAACCTGCGATGCTGGTTGAAAATCCTGATTTCAGATGGCGGAATATTCCCTACTTGACTAAAAATCGTAAATTAGATGGCGCAATGGTTAAACAATGGCTGCTGAGACAGAAGATCAATCTCCAAGCCTATCGGATGTCGTTGATTCATTACCATGTCTGGCACCGTGTCTTTACTGCTGATCTGTACAAAAAACACCCAGAATATTTTGCCCTGCTGGGTGGTAAAAGAATGCCCCCAATCGGTGATCGTTATAAAATATGTACCTCAAATCCTGGCGCAATAAAATTTATGGCTCAAGCGGCGATCAAGTTTTTTGCTGAACATCCACAGCAGAAGGGCTACTCGCTATCACCGACTGACTCGGCCGGTTACTGTCAATGTGCAAAATGCACGGCGCAGGATGAAGTAGACAGTCCGCCGAATGGCAAACTCACCCGGCGCATATTACTCTTTTATAATGCTGTGGCAAAAATCGTTGCTAAAAAATACCCAGATAGATTTTTATGTGGCTATATCTATTCTAATTATCTCTATCCGCCAAAAGATAGGTCAATTAAAACTTCACCGAATCTCTTTTTAGTCGTTGCCTCAAGTTTGACCTATGGTTATACCTTTTTCAGACCTGAAGTACAACAGGAATGGAATAAAATTATGCAAAGCTGGTGTTCAATGACTACCAATATCGCCTATTACGATCTGCCTAACCATAGTTCTGAGAATAATGGTGCCCCACTGGCACCGGGCATTGAAATATTAGGCAAAATGCTGCCCGCGTTGAAGAAATTTCAGTTTAAAGCACTCTATATTTACGGGGATCCCGAATGGGGGCATGCGGTAGTCTACAACTATTTATTGGCAAAGATGATGTGGAATGCTGAGCTTGATGTTGACCAGCACCTCAGTGAATTTTACCGCAAATGTTACGGTGCCGGTGGTGCGGACATCAGAAAAATATATGGGCTGATTGATGCCAAAATGAAATCATATTATCTTGAGAATCATAATGCCTCCTATACGCTCACTACCGATATTCTTAAACAGGTATATGTTGCCAACCTTAAAGCGCTAGAAAACTTTTATTTTACGGCATTGGGTAAAGTCAAAGCACCGGCAGCTAAACGTCGGGTTGAAATGCTTGGTGATAACCTAAAGGTGATGTATTACTTTTGCCGCTCTTTTGGTCTAATCGGTAAAAAAGATAAATCACGGTTTGCCATGACTGATATAGCCTTTAAAGCCTTTGCTAAAGCCAATAAAGATGCCTTTTATCTGCCTAAAATCGGTGATAATGACTCCGTTCCGATAAAAGATCTCAGAGCGGTTGCGGTCAAGCCGCGTCATGCGGGAAAAAATGCCGATAAAATTAGCTTTTTTTATCTACGTGATGGCGTTGAACTCATGATGCAAGCCCAGAATGACAATGTCATCGAAATTGATTTTAGGCGTGTCAAGGTGCGGGGCAAGATGATAAGTTATCTGGTGGTAAACTCGACCGGGAAGAAGATCATTTCGGGAACGGTGGCAAAAGATGCCAAGGTTCGGTTTAATGGCAGTAACGGTGAAGTGTACCAGATGTTTATTAAAACTCATTCGACCTCATATAATATCAAGCTATCTGACATCCCCTATGCGGTTTTTGCCGGTAAAGGGAAGGGGAACAGTCGTGGGCTGCACTTTTTGGGCAGAACCACCCCGATCTATTTCTATGTCGGCGACAAGGTTAACGATTTCACCCTGACGATGTCATCCAGCAGTAGACCGGGATCAAAGAGTGGCGGTGAAACTGCCGATGGGGAGCTTTATGACCCCAATGGCAAACTGGTCAGGAAATTTTCCACCCTGCTGGTTACAGTTGATGCTCAAACTATTAAAAATCCACAGCCAGGCATCTGGAAGTATAAAATGTTTAAGGCGGGAAAAGGCTATTTCGATGACGTTTATGTAGTAATAACCGGCCCAGACATGTCTGGATTCGTTGCGCTCGATCCAGAAAATATCCTATCCGTCAGTACTGAGTGATTGGACAACGCTGTGCCACTCTCGCAGAATTTTTTAGTTTTTTTTATAAAAGTAGTTGCATTTATCCTTAAAGTAGGTTATACTTACTTTAACGATAAAGTTAAGATTGGCTTTTTTTATTTACAAAATAGCTTTAACGATAAAGCAAAAGAGGTGCAAATTGCAACCAGGATTAAAACATATTGCCGAAGAGTGTGGAGTCAGTGTCATGGCAGTATCGATGGCATTGCGCGACGATAGTTCTATCAGTGAACAACGGCGCGTAGAGATTAAAACGGTTGCTGAACGCATGGGGTATCAGCCTAATATCAATGCCCGAAGTCTGCGGGGTGGGAAAACTCATAGTATCGGCATTCTCTGGTCGCTTAGCGGACCGCATGATTCAATTGGTTTGATTAGAGACATCTCCTTAAAACTTATGGATAACAGTTATGTCAGTTATGTTGCTGATAGTTTGGGTGATTCTAAGATTATCAATTCCTGCCTTAAGGATTATATTGCCAGAAATATTGATGGCTTGATTATTCAAATGAACAGCGAAATTGAGCGTGATAATTTGTTAACTGCTGAAGTGCAACGGTATCTCAGACAAATCGGTAATGTAGTTATTGTTAATGATACGGAAACTGATTTGCCCGACGAATTGCAGTACGATGAAATTCAACGTCAACGTCTTCCGGCAATTAAAGAGATTATTGATTATCTTGTTAGTCAAGGCCGGCAGCGAATTGTTATGTTAGCTAAAGTATTAAATCCATGGCGTGAACAACAGTTTATTGATTGCTTGAAGACGCATAAACTTGATTGTAAAAATGGCCGATTGATTAATCCACTAGCAAACTCGGCTTTTATTCCCAATGAGATGCTTGAACAGCTCAAGGTTGATTGGAATAAGTACGATGCAATATTGACTAGTAATGATGAATCGGCGGCTAAGGTGATTAATTATCTGCTACAACATGATGTAAAAGTGCCGGAAGACATTGCAGTGATTGGCTTTAATGACAGCCTGTTAGGCTCATATATTACCCCGCCAATCGCCAGTGTTAATCGCCGTTCACCTGAAGTTGCAACAGCAGCCGTCGATATCCTGATGAAACGACTGAAAAGTAAAAATATTGCCTTGCAACAGATGAAAATTCCGATGCGTTTTGTTAAACGCGAATCGGCAGGATGAATTATGAATGATGTTATAGGGGTGCATCCATGTATGTACCCAAAGATACATATGTGTATGTGTCCATATATAAATGAATGATGGAACAGATGCCTATGGAAAAATAGAAATTTTAAATATTAACAAAATATTGCCGGGGCAAATTGATAGTTTGCCAAATTTTAAATTATTAACAATATAAGGAAAAGTATTAAGTGTCTGAATTATCTAATTTAGTATTAACTCAAAACAGCAGGAAAAATATCATGAAAAGAGACAAAACAAAAAGTCGGAACTCTTTTACCCTCATAGAGTTACTCGTAGTTATCGCTATTATCGCCATCCTGGCCAGTATGCTTTTGCCGGCATTGAATAAGGCCCGTGATATGGCTAAGTCTGCTGCGTGTATTAATAATCTCAAACAGAATACCTTGGGAATGTTGATGTACGCTGATGATTTTGACAGTTATCTTTTGTCTTATAATTTTGAAGGTAAATATGATGTGGGCTTTGCTGTCGCAATTGGCTTGAAATATATTGGTTATCCATCTGGCGGTTATAAAGTAATCCCAATAGTTAGTAGTGGTGCGGCTGCTGATGCGTCAGCTCCGCTTCGTTGTCCGGTAGGTTTCATTACGAATAGATATACTACTGCTGGTAGATCTTCTACTTCAAAGTTATACCTGCGAAAAATAGGGGCAACTGTGTCAAATGATTATATGTTTGGTTCATCTACGCGCTCTGGTGTATTTGTCAGTTATTCTATTAACCCATATACTGGTTATTATAGAAGTGGCGTCTGGAAATCGACTCATAAAAAACTGAACCAAGTGAAACAACCGACCAAAATTTTCTACGTGACCGATAGTTATAGAATATATTCTATAAGGGTCGGTGGATACAATGGTAGTTCCACTAATCCTGCTGGTTATTGGGGATGGCCAGAGCGTTTTGTCCATTCAAACAAAGCCAATACATCATTTATTGATGGTCATGTTGAGAAAGCTGGTCGGGAACTTTACCCCTCAAGCAGTGATTTTATGATTTATGATGACATTCAGTTATAATGCTCTAAACCCTACCTTAATGAAAATAAAATAACCCGCATTTATAATCGCGGGTTATTTTTGCTTATTTTGTATTTGATTAGACTGTAGGTCACAATATTTCGCCATTTTTTGGACACTGGAGCCTGTGAAAGAACGAAGTAAAAAAGCAAATTATGTCGAAAGTTTTGTATATGGCAAGCGCCAAGCACCTAAGGAGATTTTATGTTGAAAAAAATTATTGTTATGTTCGTTTGTGGAATTTTGCTAAGTATTGCTGGACGGCTTAATGCAGGCGAAGTGAAACGTAATGGAGTTAAAGTCGTCGATAACGGCAAAAGCAATTACGCTATTTTGATTGCACCGCAGGCCTTGGATTCAGTTAAGGCGGCGGCACAGGAATTACAGGGGCTGATCGAGAAAGTGGGTGGCGTAAAATTGCCAATCCAATATAAAGCTAACGGTAAACATAAATACATTGTGGTCGGCAACCAGCCGTTTGCAACAAAAAATGGTTTTTCAGCTGCTAATCTGTCTAAAGACGGTTTTATTATAACTGAAAAAAACGGGAATATTTTTCTGGTTGGTAAAGATTTCAAAGTAGATAAGTCACGCAACTTTACCTACTGGAGTGAGTTTTTGGAATCTGATTCAGTCGGCTCATATTTCGCTATGGTTGAATTCGCCAGGCGTTTTCTCGGGGTTGAATGGTATATGCCGACCGCTAAAGGTGTCGCCTGGCAAAAACGGGGTGAGGTTAATATTCCAGCTAAACTGAATATTCGGGAAACCCCGCATTTCAGTGAACGTTTTATTGACGGAGCTCGCCCACATTCAGAAAAAGGCGTTAAGAAACATCTGAAACGCGGTATTCTACGTCATAACTATTATCAAGCAGGGATCAATGACGAAGCTACTCGCTGGGGACGGCACATGTTGCTGGGCAATCAAAAGTCAGTCGCGATGGGACATGCCTGGTGGCAATATATGCCACCCACAAAACCAACGAGCAAGTCAGGCGGTAAAGCCTACGGCAAAAGTAATCCTGAATACTACGCTCTGCGTGATGGCGTTAGGCAGAATTTTCATAGGAATGCCCACTATGGAGCCCAATTATGTGTTTCCAATCCTGAGGTGATTAAAACTTATGCCGCGAATATTATTGCCGATGCTAAAAAAAATGGCGGTAAAACATTTTCACTGAGTGAAAACGACGGTGGTGGTCAATGTGAATGTAAAAATTGTCTGGCATTGGACGGTAAAGATTCGGTTACCGGTGAAGCTGTACCGGCTAACCGTTTTATCTACTTTGCCAATAAAGTCGCTGAATTAGTCGTCAAAGAGATCCCTGATGCCAGACTGGGGATACATGCCTATAACATAAGCTTGCATTCACCCACCGGGAATATTAAGGTTCATCCCAATGTCTATATCGGTGATGTCTATAATTATCTGCCGAATTTATGGTATTCAAGCGATGCTGAACGTAATAAGCTGCTTGGCTATATGCAAGGGTGGCGACAGCGGGCTGAACATGTTTTTGTCGTCAGTTATTATAATATTTACGGCAATTGGGGCTTGCCTTGGGACAGTACTGAAGTTACCAGTAAAACGCTTCAGAGTTTTGCCGGACTTAAATCAAGTGACGGCATGCGGATGTATAACTGCCGTTATTTTGGTATCAGTCCCGGCGTTGATGGAGCCAGACTGTGGGTCCTGGCTCGACTCTACTGGGAGCCTAGACAGGATTTTAGAAAATTACGCGATAACTATTACCGTGGCGCATTCGGCGATAAAGCTGGAGAATATATCAAGGAATATTTTGATGTTATCAACCGCGCAACGATTGAGGTGATGAAAAATAACCCAATAAATATTGAAAATAATAATTCACCGTTACAGTGTTCTTTGCCTGAAAAAATATATGAGCCTATTAGAAAACAGTGCCGTCAGTTGATTGATCAAGCAGTAAAGGCAGCATCCAAGGATAACGAACGGATTAAATGGCGGGTCGATCGCATTGCCCAAGCATGGAGATTTACCGAATTGACGCTCGACTCATTCTTATTCGCTAAAAAAGCCCGGACTGGTGCCTATGTGGAAACTGGCCTAACTTTGGGACAGACCTGGGACAGAGCAGTTCAGGCCGGTAAGCAACGCCGTAAAATGTTGAATAGCAATGATGCCTACTACGCGTTGGCTCAAGGTTCTGCTGATATATGTCAAAGGCAACGTCCACTGGGTATTATTGAGAAAATGCCGGAAAATATCAATCTTGATGTTGCGGTGCCGCTGGTGACTCAGCCAATAGTGCTGGATGGCAAACTTGATGATAAGGTTTGGCAGAATTTACCTGCAACCCGCAATTTTAAAAATAACCGAACTGGTAAAGTTATGGCAATCAAAAGCTGGGCGAAGATTTTCAGAACACCAGCGGCGCTGGTTATCGGCTTTCACTTTGATGAACCCAATATGAGTAAGTTAGCTCCAAACAATACTCCCAATACCATCTGGAGTGGCGATGTGGCTGAACTTTATATGTCGCAGACTGGTAGCCGAATGGATTTTGTCCAATTTCTGGCTAACCCTAATTCGGTTAAAAAAGCCTATATTATGCGTGGCGATCAGGGCAAGGATAACAAATGGTTGCCGAAATGGCAGGCCAAAGGATTTAAAGGCAAGGATTTCTGGTCTGTAGAAATGCGTATTCCTTTCAAATCCATCGGAATCACAGCCGGAAAGCTTAAAGGCAAAACTGTGTTTGTCAATTTTTGCCGTGAGCGTTATGCGGGCATAAATGAAATTTCTGCCTGGTCACCAACCATGGGCGGTTTCGCTCAACCATCAAAATTTGGCAGAATGAATTTTAATGTCACGCTGGCCAATCTCACTGCTAAGGATGGAGCTGGTAATGTCAGTAATGGTAAACCGGCGGTTAATCTGTTGCCGGGAATAACTCCAACCATGCAAGGCTGGAGGATAAATAGGATTGGAGTTCCAAAACAATGGAAAACCACTTCTAAAGTTATTGATGCGAATATGCTTATCCAAAAAGACCGTGATGGCAAGAGTATACTGGTTATTAAAAATAACAAACCGCCGATGGTTTATGCAATTAACCTGCAGCAACCGGTAAAAGTGATGCCCGGTGATAAGTTTCTGTTAAGGATTACCTGTAAACGAGATATTATAAATCCGAAACTGGATAGAAATTCACTGAAGTCTCCGCGTGTCAGAGTTACGTTTGATAAACAGAACTTAGGTAAGAAACGCCTCTGGCTCAACAGCACTACTACGGTTAAGAAAATAGCTGATTGGTATTCAGATGAACATAAAATCTATATCGACCCGGCAAGTAAGACATCCAGGATGTGGATTAAATTATCATTGTTCGGCGAAAATGCTTCAATTAAAAACATAGAACTGATCAAGCTAAGATAGGATAATATGCCTCTTGCCGGGAGTACTGGCCTGACCTTGTCACGGCGAAGCCGGTAGTTGCACCCAGCGACGTAGATTGCACGCTGCCTGTTTCGCTACGCTGTGTCTAATAAAGTGGGATATGCCGGCCATGCTACAAGTTTACCACGTTTTGCGTAGTGAGCGCGATTAGGTGAGTAGTAACGATGACTATGAAAATTCAAGTCCGATGGCTGAAAATGGGTTTTCTGCCGGATTTTTACAATATTAACCAGAATGTCAACGACAAAGTAAAGTGTGAGTCAAAACGAACATTCTGAAAAAATCGTTTTTTTTCAGATGAAGTAACTTTTAAACATAAACATTAAGGAATAACTGATGATTAAAGGCTTTAAATTAGGCATACTTGGCGGCGGTTCATTCGCCAGGAATTTTATTACGCTATTTCAGGCGCATCCGCTTATCGAAAAAGTAGGGTTGGCCGAAGCACTCCCTGAACGCAGAAAAGAGATGGCGGAACGCTTTGGCATTGAAGATACTTTTGAAACCCTGGAACAACTTTGTGACAGTGATTATGATGCGGTAGCCATTTTTACACAACGCTGGATGCATGCTCCGCAGGCAACTCAGGCCATGAAAGCTGGGAAAGATGTCTATTCTGCAGTACCTGCCGGTATTTCCATTGAAGAGATGCAGACATTAATTAAAACTGTTGAGGAAACTGGTCGGATGTTTATGCTTGGCGAAACCAGTCGTTATCACCCATCCAATATTTTCTGCCGGCAGAAATTTGCCAATCATGAATTTGGCGATTTCGTTTATGCTGAAGCTGAGTATCTGCACGATATGGAACATGGTTTTAAGAGAGCTTATCAGCACAGTGGCGGTGATCAATGGGCCCGTACCGCTAGTTTTCCGCCGATGTTTTACCCCACCCATTCAGTCGGTAATGTTTTAAGCGCGGTGGGTGGTTGCATGGAAAGCGTTTCCTGTCTTGGGTTAAAAGACACGGTTGATGATGGAATCTTTGATAAAAAGATCAGTATGTGGAATAATGATTTAAGTAATCAAACTGCGCTGTTCAGAATGTCTAATGGTGGCATGGCGAGAATAAATGAATTCAGACGGGTTGGGTTTCGCAGCGCTCCCCATAAAGAGTGCGTTCGTTTGAAAGTTTTTGGTACCAAGGCGACATTTGAACAGAATGCGGCTGTGGACAACTGGATTTGTGAAGGTGGCGAAATAAATCATAACACTACGGTGCATGATGTCACCGCCATGCTTGACGCACGCCCCAAACATTTGCGTGATATCCAGCTTGAAGGAGGTGAACAGGATGATTTTTTCGCCTCACTATCGCAAGTACATCCCGCAGAACGTTTGCCAGGAAGTTTTGCCAAACTGCATAATGGACATTCCGGATCACATCAATTTTTAGTTGATGATTTTGCCCGTGCGGTAACAACGCGTAAATTACCATTCACCAATGTCTGGTTTGCCGGCAGGGTCAGTGCTGCCGGGGTGACGGCTCACGAATCATCACTTCGCCAAGGTGAAAGACTGGACATTCCCGACCTGGGTTATAATCCTGATGATATTCCTTTACTGGATTACAGTGATATTACTTATTAGAAGAATTAAAAACATTGAACTCATAAAGTTGAAATAAAAATGCGGAGAAAATAACAATGATTAAAGCATTGGTACTATTGATGATGTTGGGAGGAACACTCTGTTCTTTGGCCGGAACTGTAACCGTTAATCCTCAAAAAGCGGTTATTGTGTTGTCGTCAGGAGCCGGAAAGATAAAACAGTTTGCCGCGGCAGAATTGGCAAAACACCTCAAACTGATTACTGGACAGCAGATCCCTGTTGTCAAGGGTAAAGCTCCTGCCGGCAAATATGCGTTTATGATTGGTGTCAGTGCGCCGGGTGGAACGAAAAAAATGGCGCCTGAACAGGCGGTGTTTACGGTTACCGCTAAAAAAAGTTATTTTAATGGCGATGATCTTGTGGGACGTGGTCGGAGTTTGGAGGCAATCGCCTATAGTAAATATTCCCGTACCGGAACGTTGTTTGCGGTCTATCTGTTTCTGGAAAAAGAACTTGGAGTTAAATGGTTTAAACCAGGAGACGATGGTATTGTTTTTGCTCCGTCAAAGCAGTTGAAATTACAAGCCGGTACGATCAGTTGGACTCCTAAACTGACTATGCGCGAAATTCGCCCCGGTTATAACAAAAAAACTGCCAGAGACTCGGTAAAAGCACCAAAGGAGTTTCAGCTTTCAGTCAAACAGCGTACAGCTAAGCGGCTTGAAACTCAAATATGGTTGAAGCGCATGAAAATGGGTCGGAGTCAGGTTTTCGGCTATGGTCATGCTTTTACCCGTTGGTGGAATAAATACGGCAAAGCACATCCCGAATATTTTGCGCTTAATGCAAAAGGGCAACGTGCGCCTTACCATGCGTCAAAGCCGGATCGAATCAAACTGTGTGTCAGTAATCCTGAAGTGCATAAACTGATTGTCGCTGATTTTGTTAAAAGAGGCCGTGGCAAAGTGGTCAATACCTGCGAAAATGATAGCGGCAATTACTGCGAATGCAAAAAATGCCGAGCTTTGGATGCAACTATGAAAGGTGAAAAATTTGATAAAGATTTGACTGATCGTTATATCTGGTTTGCCAATAGTGTGCAGCGTCTGGCTCGGAAACAGGTGCCTGGTGCCCAGGCAATCATGTATGCCTATAGCGTTTACCGCTATCCGCCGCGTAAAGTCAAGGTGGATGATGGGGTGATTCTCGGATTCGTCCCGAAGTTGCTGGCTGATGATTTGGATGCTTACTATCAGGCATGGGCAAAGGCCGGAGCGAAAAAATTGTTTCTGCGTCCCAATGATATGCATATCGACCCGGGCTTGCCGATGGGTTTTGAAAAGCGGATGTTCGATAATTTTCAGACCTGTATGAAATATGGTGCGTTCGGTACTGATTATGATTCAATTCACAATTTCTGGCCGGTGTCCGGGATTGCCAACTATATCATTGCCCGGGCAATTGCTGATCCAGGAAAATCTTTCGACTACTGGGAAAATGAATATTGTTCGACCTATGGTCCGGCAGCTGATGAAGTAAAAAAATATTACCATTACTGGCGTAAGAATATTTTTGAGAAAAAGCTTATTCCGGATCGGGAAATGATTGAAAAGAAAGGTCGTTATGGTAATTTTCGCCGGGGATTGATGTGGAATTTATATAACTATTACAGCGATGCTGATTTTGATAAAACCGATGCTTTGCTTAAAGCTGGCCTGAATAAGAAACTGACTCCGGCCGAACGCCAACGGCTGGAGCTGTTATTGTTAGCCAACCAGCATGCCCGGCTTGCTTATGAGGCTATGCGGGCCAAATATAAAAAGCCTCAGGATGCGAAAAAACTGGCTGTAGCGGCCAACCGTCTACTTGATTTCCGTAAAAATTATCGAGAGAAATTGGATTTTAACTGGGAATTTCTGTTCGGCAATGAAGCCACATTCGGTGATGTCTGCGGCATGGTGATGACCAAAACTTTCAAAGGGTTGCGTCCGCTTAAAAAGCTTTCCCTGAAATGGTTTTTCAAAATTGACCAGAAGGATATCGGGCTGAAGCAGCAGTGGCAAAATAGTCCATGGGGGCAGATTGATGCCACCTGGGATACGCTTTATACTGACACTTTCTGGGAAAAAGCTAAATGTCATCCTGCACTTCATAAACAGTTGCAGAAGTATGATGGTATTGGCTGGTATGCGACCCGCATTAAGGTTGATAAAAAACTTCAAGGGAAAAAATTGTTTCTGGTTTTCGGTGCGGTTGACGAATCATGCTGGATATTTGTTGATGGTAAACCGGCCGGTGAACATCTGTTCAAAAAGCCTGATGACTGGAAAACGCCATTCAGTATCCGCATTGATAAGGAACTGGATTTTGAGCAGAAAAGCCATACGGTTGTTGTTAGGGTACGTGATGTTGCTGGCGCCGGCGGTATCTGGCAACCGGTATATTTGGCGGTCGAGGATTAGGTTCGTGGTCTACGGTGGTATTAATGTGGGAGCCGATCTTCGAGCGCGAACGTTTAATACGGGGCGAATTACGCATTATTTGCAAGATAGCCACTTTATCTGTCGGTTGAGGGTAGCTATCGGTCATCGATCTACATTTTTTTGTTGGAGTACAGACTTTAGTCTGCTTTTGTGGTGAGATATGCCGAGCTGAGGCTCAGCGTTCCCGGGGAAATGTTTTGCCGAGCTGGGGCTCAGCGTTCCCAGAGGAGGTGGAAATATATAGCTGGTAGCGTTATATTCTTGATTAAGCGTTTTATCTGAAATTAACTAGGAGTAATAGAAATGAAAAAGATGATTGTTGGCATGATGGCGTTATTGATGGTAGTTGGAGCATTTGCCGGTGAAAACTTGGTAAAAAATGGTGACTTCAAAGCGGGCAAGGCAAATTGGTATATTCCTAAGAAAGATATTGAACTGTTTCAATTTCTCCCCGCTGACACTATTGATGGGCCATATTTAAAGGTAATAGGTGCGGAGACGCCTGATAAATACGCCCGTATTAATAATCGTTTGAAAGGGATAAAAGTCCAAGTGGGTGATGAAGTTATCATCAAGGCAAAAATTAAATGTGACAAACTTTCCGGTAAATTCCAGGTGATGTTCCGTCAGGTTGATGTTAATAAAAAGTCGCTGCAATACAGTGGTTTTACCTTTAAAAAACGCGCTGAATTC
The DNA here is from genome assembly GCA_021647315.1 of Victivallaceae bacterium. Classification (GTDB taxonomy): domain Bacteria; phylum Verrucomicrobiota; class Lentisphaeria; order Victivallales; family Victivallaceae; genus JAKIUY01. The sequence goes on along the minus strand of JAKIUY010000018.1, from coordinate 27,410 downwards.
GACTGGAAAGATTTTTCCAGAAAAATAACTATCAAGCCCGGAGCTGTCAGGTTTTATATCTATATTATCAGTGTCTATCTGGCCAGTGATGATGCCGTTTATGTCAAAAATATCAGTATTGAAAAGGTCGCTGCCCAGGAATAGGCCATATCATGCCCGGGACCGCAGGTGTCCTGTCTGCATTATGTACAGAATACGGCAATGCTTTAATATTTTAAAGCGTTGCCGTTCGTGGTTAATTTTTTTAGTTCCGGCAAAGCCGGTTATGTTCACCTCACATTAACCATTAACCATTAACCATTATTTTCCCCATAGCTTATCAATCTGATCTCTGACGATCTGTACTGCTTTGCCGGGGCGCGTCCGGTCGCCGACCAAAGTCATAATATCCCGGAAAATTATTTCAAGGGTACAGCCTTTAGCTGATTTCAGGGTATGCGCGATGTGGTCACTGAACACTGTTTCATTGAACACTTGATCTACGGCAATAAAATTAGGGCTTGGTTTGCGGGAGTAGATGACGTTACTGCCGGCAAGTTTTGGACCGATAATTTCTTCATTGCACCAGGCGGAAACCGATACTTTGCGCAGATTAGGCAATTGGCTGATGCAGGAATCCCAAATATCATGCACTGGTTCACAGCACCCGTAATAGACGAGGCCAAAGTGTTCGGCAATATCAATATAGTGTGGGAAAATTAACGCTTCGTACATATCCGGTGAAATTCCGACAGATTCTTGCGAGTTGGTATTTAACCAGAGGTCTTTCATTGTTACGTTGCCGGATGCCTTGCACTCAGCGGTCGGCAGTTCATTGGTGAAACCAAAACTGCCGGCGCCGGCATAATCATTTTCATTATTCAGGGTTAAAAGGTCTTCCTGCTCCTGCCAGCGTACAAATGCCAGATGATCATTGGCTATTCTGCTCATCAACTCGGTAAATTCGGCAGGGGTATCGAGCATGGCAAACAACATATTTTCCATGCCCATCAATTTAACTACACTACAGCTTAGACCAAAAAACCACTGAAGTGTATTGTTTTTTATTTTTACCGGCATAATGTCACCGATGATTTCTTCGACCGCAACTTTTGTTGCCAATGTCTGTTCTCGGTCAACTTGCCAGGTAGACGGTTTCAGTGTAGGAAGACCATGGGCTAAATCACTGATTGGCGGCTCCCAGCCATAACCCCGCTCTCTGCCGTCACTGTCCGCTGCATGTTTTAATTCGATAGTCATATCAAACAGACTGAAGCTAATTTGCCAGTAGACCGTAAAAAACGGTGAAATAACTTTATCATCATTAATCATTTCATAGTTGATGATAGCCATTAACAGTTGGGTTTCAATCATTACTGCCACTGGAGATAGACACCGCAATGGTGGCATTATATCCTGTTGAAATCCGCCATGCTCCATTACCACCATTGGGCGTTCGCCTTGCAGAGCATTATGCTTGTACCATAATTTGCGACGCTCTTCCATAATGGGCGCATTTGCGTAACCATGATGCTTTTTAGCCAGTTCGCGCAGATAAACTTTTTCTTCTGTTGTAACATGCAAATTATTGTTCATGATTGCCCTTTTAGTTCGTTATTTGTGATATTGTATTAGCCTAATATAATGGTATATTGTTCCATTAACAACTATTAATATTTGATAAAAAGTATGTATGCGTGATTTTATAGAACATAATTGGCAGGTGCAGCTGAATGTCTTCAACGGCTTTGCTCATCTACCTGTTTTTAATGCGGTAAACCTCAGTACCATTAAAAGTGATGATTACCACTGTAATTCATTACGGGATATAGGAGAGTTGAACATTTTTCAATATACAATTTCCGGTTGTGGCTGTTTTGATGATGGCGATAAAATTCACGTCCTATCATCGGGCAGGGGGTTCATTTTGAATTCATCCACTCGGAATTATAGCTATTATTATCCCGAATCAGCGAGCGAACCCTGGGTTGTGCTTTGGGGGCATTTCAGCTCCGGGGCAAGTTGGGATACGGTAACTGAGATTACTCAGCGGTTCGGTCATCTCTTTGAATTATCTCCGAAATCAGAGATAATCAGCAAATTACGTTCTTTTGAAAACAGTGTCGGTGATCGGAATTTGTTTGTTGCGGAAAGTGCCGCGTTAGTCAATAAACTGTTAAATTCCATCGTCTGGAGTCATGAACAGCAAATATCCTGCCAGGCAGACGAACATCTGTTGAATCGAGCGATAAAGCTGATTGGAGAACATGAAAATTACCTGTACAAAGTCAGTGAGTTGGCAGAACAGCTTAATATTTCTCGTGAACATCTAAGCCGGGCCTTTCGACGTAAACTGAATATTTCTCCGTACAAATATATTACTAATCACAAAATTGAAAGTTGTAAACTGTTGTTGAGAAGTTCATCGCGTTCGATTAAGGAGTTGAGTTATGACACCGGTTTTGACACCCCGAACCTGTTTTCAGCTATTTTTAAAAAATATACCGGCATCACGCCAAATCAATACCGGCGCCTCGCAATAAAAAGACACTGGAAACTAAAAACTGGAAACTAAAAACTGTAAAAAGTTTCAAGCGTTTTAAAGTATAGGCAAAGACCGTGGTTATTCTGCGACAGTCTTCGACGTTTTTATTGGAGTTGTATGCCGGTGATTTGTAATTTTTGCAGCAATGGATAAAATGGATATTTTTTTGTAATAACGATAGCAATGTATGCATGTATGGATATGTTAATTCATTATGAAAAATTTATCTTTTATCGATTTTATCGAAAGTTACGGTGCGAAAAACCAGCCAAAAATGATTTATCGTGAAGGCAGTGATTTCAAACAATGGCAACATGATTTCCGGCATCAGATTCGGGAACTGTTGGGGCCGAGGCCCGAACGTCTCCCGTTGGCTGTGGAAACAGTTGAAGTTACCCCCGCGGATGGTCATACACGCCACCTGTTACGTATCGCAGTAAATGAGTTTTCGCAACTCTATGCCTATCTGTTGGTTCCGGATGATTTGGCACCCGGCGAACAGCGACCGGGTGTTGTGATTCTGCATGGTCACGCGAAATATGGTATTGATTCTATTTGCGGAGTTCAGGGCAGGGATGATTATGAAGAACATCGGCGGGCCTATGGACTTCAGGCGGTGCAATCAGGTTTTATTGTTTTATCCCCAGCATGGTGGGGCTGGACTGGTCGGGATGAACACCTCGGACAGGTTGGCGGTAAACGAGACCGGTGCAATGTTATCCAAATGGCGGCATCGATGTATGGTTTGAATATTACTGCTCTGCATGTTCAGGACGGCATGGCGGCTATCGATACATTGCTGTCGCGACCTGAAGTCACACCTGATATGATTGGCTGCATGGGGAATTCCTATGGTGGCAGAATGGCCATGTGGCTGTCAATATTTGATGAACGCATAAAAGCCTCTGTCGTGGCAGGCTGTATGAATACTTTCCGTGAACGTTCGCTTAAACTTGGCTCATGCGCGATTCAATATCCGTTCGGTATTCTACAGTACGGTGATGTGCCGGAACTTTTCAGTCTTATTGCTCCGCAACCACTGCAATTGCAGGCCGGGCAGCTTGATAGTCTAATTACCCCGGCAGATCGCGATGCGATATTGAAGACGGTTGAAGCCGCCTACCGGGAATTGGACAGACTGGATGATTTCCAATACATCTTACATGAGGACGGTCATATTTTGCTCTGGGAACAGGCCAAGCCATTTTTAGAAACTCATCTGCGATTACCTGCTCGTTAATCGACGCTACTCACTGGCATTTCGCCAGCTTCTACAGTTTTCCCGTCGTTTATAATTCCTCATTCGAGTTGATTTTTTTAGATTTTCGCAATGATATCTGTAAAAACTTTTCTCCAAGGCTATATTAGCGGATTAAGAGTTTTTTGAGCTAGTATGCTGTAATCATGAAATCATACTGGTATGAGTTATTATGAAAGGTTGAATTTTAGCGGGGAAGGTTTGGACTATGCCATCAACAATTAACGGAATCGGAACAAATTATGTCGGCAAAAAGAATGTAGAAAAATATCATGGTGTTTGCGAACAGTGCGGTTATCAAGGAGAGTTGTCATCTTATGAAACCGGATACTGGTTTGTCGTACTGTTTATTCCGATCATTCCACTCGGGAAAAAGAAAATTCTGGATTACTGCCCTTCGTGTAGAACACACCGTTATATGAGTTTGAAAGAGTGGCAGCACGCTGGTGACGCAACTGTGGAAGAGGTGGAAAAAAATCTTACTGAAAAACGGAATGATCCTGACGTTGCAATGGATGCCCATGTGGCATTTGTTACTTTCAGACATAACGACAAAGCAGAAGCACTGGCAAATGATATGCAGATTAAGTTGCGTGATAATTTTGCGGTGCATATGTATCTGGGCTGTCATTATGAACGAATAAAGGATTCAGCCAAAGCTGATGAATTATTTGAGAAGGCATTAAAAATTGACCCCGAAAATATAGCGGCAAAACGGGCAGTCGGAATTGGCTGTATTGAGAAGGGCAATCTGGAACGAGCCCGTACCCTGCTCTCCTATCTGGAAGAACGCTCCAAAGAGCAGGAACTATGGCTGTTGTTGCTATTGGCAAAAGCATATCAGGAACAAAATGATCATGATAATGCCCTGGATATATTTAAAATTATCTGCCGTGATGTTCCCGGCTTTGCAGGAAAGGATAAAAAATTCAGAAAGTTAGTTCAGTTTTCTGAACAAAAAGTCCTTCTTGACAGAACAATTCTACCACCTGTTGATTTTAACTGGCGTAAAACTTTCTGGACAATTGCAATTCCCGCAGCCGTTATAATTGTCTGCCTGATACTCTTTAAATTTAACAGTTACTTGAAAAATAATCAGAATCTGATAATTGCAAACGGTTTGCCGGTCATGGTAAAAGTGAAGCCTGCCAGGGGGAGCTCTGCAACTGTACTCGGAAATAATTTTCGTAGGATACATGTTCCGGAGGGGGAATTACCTATTGAAATTACCGTTGGTGAGCAAAAACCGAAAACCGTAACAATCAATATTCAAAACACACTGTTTCAACGCTTTTTAGGAGATAATGCATTCATTCTGAATGTCGATGGAGCTGCTGTTGTTTTATGGGAAGAGACTGAATACCAGGTAAATCCTATCGAAAACAAAGAATATCCCTATTTTTTCTATGTAGGCAGAGCTTTTATCGAACTTCGGGATGTAGACTATATTTTTGAATCATTTCCTGAAAAAATCAATCTCGATTCCGAGCGTTCAGTTGTCAGGAAAACACGTGTATCGATGTTGAATTATTCGGTCAATGAGCTGCTGACCATCTTGAAGACTGAAAAACTTAAGGCTGAGGATCTTTATAATTTCATGGAAGCTCATTTGCGGGCTGATCCTGATAATGAGGAGCTGTTTGACAACTATTACAGGCAAGCAGCAACGGACCGTAAAATTCCTCGTGTTATTGTTTTTTTTAAAACCAGACTCGGCAAACGTCCAGTTAATCAACAGTGGCACCGCATTTACCAATCGTTGCAAATCTCAAAAGGCAGACGCAAGGAAATGCTAGACTACTACAAAAAACTGCTGGACGAAGATCCTGATAATTCCGCATTATTGTACTTATATGGTCGAATTTTGGAAACCCAGGTTCAAGCAATTGCATACTTTAACCAAGCAGTAAAAGCAGATCGCAAGAATCCCTACCCGCTGAAAGCCCTTGCCTACCTATTTGCCTGCAATGGAGACCTGAAAAGTGCTCAAGCATTTTATAAGAAAGGATATTCAATCACGAAAAATCCTGACGACGAAGAAATGTTGTTCCAGATGGCTGTTGGTTTAAAGCAGTTTTCGGGATTTGAGCATAAATATGAAAAAGTATTGAAAAAGACCCCTTTGAATTATGATGCTTTTGGTAAGCTGCTTTGGCTTTACTTGCTTCAAAATAAAAAGGCAAAAGCAAAGATTTTAGAAAAGACTTATGCGAAAAATTATAAAAAAGAAACCAAAAGCAACGACCTGGGGCTAGATTATAAGCTGTATGTGGCTTATGCATTTAAGAATCTGAAAGAATACAAAAATCTGATTCAAAAATATGATCAGCAAGATGTCAGAAATATTCTGCTGTTTCAGGCAAATATTGATATGCTGAATCCTGGCGAAGCTGAAAAAGCATTGAAGCAGATAAAAATAGAATATTCAACTATTTACAAGTCCCTCTATCTTTTTGCTCTTTACAAATATAAAAATCAACCTGAAAAAGCTGAATACTGGCTCGATAAAACAAAAAAACAACTTGCTGAAAGAAAGTCTGAATCAGACAAACTTCTGCTGAAACTTCTGAACGGCAAGGACGATAATGTTATTAGAATGTTAAACGAGTCAACATTTTCCCTACGTTACAAACCAATAATCTGCTATTCTCTTTCGGTAATCTACCCAAACAAGGGAAAAGAGCTCAAGAACTATGCACAGAAATTGAATTTTGAACGAAATTTCCCCTACTATTTTATTAATAAGGTAACAGAAAACTAATTTAAAATATTTTTGCCGAATACGGCAAAGAAAATTATTTATGATTAGGGCACTTGTCCGGCAGGTCTAAATGGCCTTGAAAAGCTGTTTGAACCTTTATTAAAGTTTTACCCAAAACAAAAATAATAAGGAAAAAACGCCATGAGACAAAATACACTCAAATGTCGCGAAGCGCAAGAGCAACGCTTAAAAATTAAAACACTTAGTCAGCAAATGAAAAATCTGGCTCGCGTTGGATTTTTGAAATCACCTCTAATATCATCTTTTAATTTTCCGTTTCAATTTGTTGTTTTCAACAGGCGACTATTTTAATAATTTAATTCAGTTCTGATAGTTTTACAATGCGTCTTTCTTTTTCAGATATTTCCGCCGCGAAGCCGACCTTCATGGTTTCAAATGAATCGGTGACCGGATTTTCCGGTGCCATGCCTGTTGCGACCAGTTCGGCAATATGTACATTCTGACCGTGGGTGTTATGAATCCATATTTGATCTTCAGCTTTGTCATAGGTAATGGTTTCGGCAATGGCACTGACCAGTCTTTCCGGACTGTCGGTAAATACCCAGCGCCGGATACGGCGTCGGAAAACATCGGTTTCGATCGCGCCTTTGGTGCCGAAGATATAGTAGGTCAGGGTATGACCGTCATCGGACTGTTTTTCCAACATCTCCAACAGTGGATCGCGGTGATCTGATTCAGCGATATACATGACAAAATTCAGGTTCGCTGCCGCGCCGTTGGCAAAACGCAGATTGATTTGATGATTGTCAGGGTGGTTAAAATAATCGACCACATTGGGGGCGTTCATTGAAAAAACCTCTTCGACCGGGCTGCCGACAAACCAGCGTTGCAGGTCGAGGTAATGGGAAAGTTTTTCGCCGATCAACGTTCCGGTGCTATTGCTACGCCAACTGTTTTTACTATGGAATTCACTGCAATAGTAACGGCAGTGACAATTGACCGGGGTGCCGATCAGGCCTTCATCAATCCACTGTTTAGCCTGCATATAGATTTTTGAATAGTGCAGTTCAAAGCCGATCTGGAGAAATTGACCGGTCTCCTGCTGGACTTCAACCATTTTCTGAGCCTCTGCAAGCGTTTCTCCCATTGGTTTTTCACACAATACTGATTTTCCGGCCCGCATCGCCCGAATAGCCTGTGCCGAATGAACCCCGTTAATCGAGGCAATATAGATCAGCTTTATCGCCGGGTTATTCATAATTGCATCAAGATCAGATGTAGCTTCGATATCAAGCTCTTTACCCCGCAGAGCAGCGCGTTCCGCATCCGGTTCGTAACCGTATATTTTATTAACATAAGGTGAAGCTTTAGCCGCGCCGGCATGAGTCGACCCCATGCCGCCGAGACCGAGTACTGCGACATCAATTTTATTTTTCATAATAATCCTTTTTTTATGTTTGAAATCTTACTTTTCTTGTGTCTTCTTCCAAGCCGGTAGCTACCGCTATCGATCCATATAAACCTGGACGGCGACTTTTTATCCAGCGACGCCCGGTACACTGCGGAAGCAAGGATAAATCCAGATCTGCGGAAATCATCTTGTCGGCAGCTTCCCAGGTTTCCGCTAGAATATTTCCGTATGGATCAAAAATTGTAGCATTGCCGGTTCTGACTTCGTCATCATCTCTTCCGACGCCATTGCTGAAAATTAGGAACATACCATTATCATGAGCCCGCGCAGGGAGCCATTTCATAAGCCACTCACGGCCTTTCGGTCCTTTGAATTCACTCTCCAGTTCTTTACGTCGAGTTTCGCGTTGTTCCCACAATTCAATGTCAATGCCGCCCATGCAGAGCGGACTCGGAGTTACACAACCGCCAGTTTGATGCGGTGCTAACAAGACTTCTGCTCCCATTAAAGCGGTGATTCTAACATTTTCAATAATATTATTATCGTAACAAATCAGTATCCCGGCTTTGACTCCGTTGGGTAATTCGAAGACAGTATATTCATTGCCGGAAGCCATATGTTTATTGATGAAACAATGTAATTTACGGTGACTTGCGATTTTGCCATTCGGCATGGCGACAATATATGTGTTATAAAGCTTACCGTCATCAGCAAGCTCGATAAGTCCGGCACCTATTGAAATATTATGTTTTGTCGCCAGCTCCAACAAATATTGAGTAGACTTGCCGGCAGGAACCATTTCAGCAAGCTTTTCTAGCTCATTACAACTAAAATTTCTGACATGCCAGTAACCAATAATGCACATTTCGGGAAAAACAATAAGTTCATGTCCTGCCTTAGCTGCTTGTTCGCAGAAAATTCTTATTTTATTTAGATTATATTCAATATCATCAGGGGCGTGATTAAATTGTACTGATGCTACTTTCATATTTGCTATCTCCTGTTTTTTTTTGCCTGTTTTTTTTGCTCAGGCGAGACGCCCGAGCATTGGTCGTACATTGTAAGACTCATAAATTAATCATTAAGTTTCACGTTTTATCAGTTCTGGCGTAATTAGAAATTTTTGGCTTTTTTTCTGCTTACTAATACAATCAGCGGTCAAACGGGCAATTTCATTTTCGTTAATCGAAATTGATGTCAGTGCTGGTGATAAGACTTCAGTCCATGAGGTGTTATACAGCCCGACAATATTGAAGCTGTTTTTAATCTCCAGGTTATTTGCTATTGATGTTTTATAAACAGGAATAAGCCTGAAATCACCAGATGCAAAAATTCCCATTCGCTCTTTTTTTATAATTTCAGTTAATTCATTGCATGATAATGTATGATGATGTTTTCTTGCTTCATGGAACAGTTTTATGCTATTTTTTGAAAATCCTGCCGTTTTCAGTGCTTTTAGCATGCCAGCAAAGGCGAGCATATCATAGGTTTGGGCTCTACACCCATTTCGTCGCTGTTCGGCTGGTGAAAATTTATCAAAGGTGATGAAGAGGAATTTATTGTGCCCCGCTTTGATCAGGTGTTTTGCGGCTAGATAGCCAGCTTTGAATGCGTCAAAGATAATAATATTAGCTTCCGGGAAATCAATGCCGCTTTCGTAATGGGCGATAAAATTCAACTGTTTGAAATGAGCCCGATATTTGTGCAGTAGTTTATATGGCAGATGCCTTGTACCATCTAGAATCAGCGTATCAAAACCATTGTCAATAATCTTCTTCAAGGCTTGCTCTTTCTGGGTTATATTTATATCTGAAACTGAAAATTCTGCAGGTAGGTGACTCGTATACATATCATGCCTTTCAAGTTCATTAGTGATACCAGTTGCAAGATTTTGATAAAGGTCGCCATGCTGTGGCAGCATAATCCCGATTTTTCCCGTAGGGTTTGTCGATTTTACTGATGTAATGGTGGATTTAGGTATGGTGACAAACATCCCTTTGCCGTGGACTTTATTGATATAACCGCCATCATTAAGCAGGCGCATCGCGTTGGAAACGGTGACTGGAGTCGTGTCAAAATATTCAGCCAGTTTACGTACGGTCGGCAATTTTTCGCCTTCACGGTAGGCTCCGCTGAAGATTTTTTCCTTAATGCTCTCGCCAATCTGATAATATTTCGGCAACGGCACTGCTGTATCGATCTGTTTTAACATTTGTATTCTCTAGGATTGTTATATGACACTATGACAATTATAGAACATATCAAAACAAAAGTCAACATTGTTTTCGGGAAAAGTGGATTTTTTTACATGCTAAGGTTATTTGGCGTAACAGAATTCCGGGTAACTGTCCAATTGAACACCATTTTTATGTTGCTCGTTACCTGCGGTCTTTTCAAGGTAGAGCTGTTTATTATTAAAATCTTATAAATGATAATTATCCGTTTGCTTTGTAGAGAAAATGGATTAACTTTTTAGGTGCTTGGCACCTAACATGTACAAAACTTTCGACATAAGTTGCTTTTCCCTGCTTCCGTAGCGACGCAGGAGCGGAGTTTGAATTCAGGTGCCACCTGATTAGGTTAAATTATGTATTGGTATTTTTAAATATATGAGGGAATAAAATGATTGAGCATAATGACGTAAGGAATTGGGCAGCACAATGGATTGGCAGAGCTGAAACTACACTGCTAAACTGGAAAAGCGCAGTATTGCCAGCACCATATCTGCGTAAAATTTTCACATATGACGGTAATGACGCCAAGGCTACTGTTGCGATCTGTGGTCTTGGATATTATGAGTTATACATTAATGGCAGAAAAGTTGGTGATCATGTTCTTGATCCGGTTGTGACTCATTACGATCGCCGCGTGGGTTATGTTACCTATGATGTCACTGAATATCTTAAGCTGGGAGAGAATGTTATTGGCGTGATTCTTGGTAATGGTTGGTATAACTCCCATACGGCAGATTCTTGGCATTTTGACAGAGCTCCATGGCGTGATTATCCTAAATTACTGCTTGAATTGATGGTGGATAATTCTCTGCTTGTTGTTAGTGATACTTCATGGAAAGTTTTCAGCGGTCCGATTATCTTTGACGGGCTCCGCAATGGCGAGATCTACGATGCACGGCTGGAACTCACAGGTTGGCTCGAACCGGATTATGATGACCGTGAATGGATCGCGGCGGCAGGTGTTGCAGCGCCTGGAGGGGTAATTGAAGCTCAGACAATGCCACCGTGCAAAGTTATGAGAACATTCCCGGTGGAAAAGCAGTGGAAGTTACCGTCCGGTGAAATAGTTTATGATGTTGGCCAGAATATTGCAGGTTGGGTCAGGATAACTGTTTCAGGCGAAGCGGGGACTGAATTGATAATTAAATATTCTGAATTGTTGGGTGATGATAATAATATTGATCAGGCGGGGATTGCATCACTTGTCTACAGTGGTGAATTTCAGACAGACCGTTATATTATGAAAGGCATCGGACAGGAAACCTGGGAACCGCGTTTTACCTATCATGGTTTTGCCTATTTAACTATTTCAGGCGCAGACAACGTTACGATTGACATGGTTGAGGCACGGGTTGTCTATACCGCATTTGAACATTCCGGTCAATTTTCATGTTCAGATGAAACTTTAAATCGTCTTCAGGCGTGTACCGTCAACTCATACCTTGGTAATTTTGTCGGTATTCCGACCGATTGTCCGCATCGTGAAAAAAACGGCTGGACCGGTGATGCTCAGCTGGCGGTTGAAACCGGTTTGTTTAACTTCTCCGCGGCCTCCTCTTATAATCAGTGGATTGATTCTTTTGCCGACGTGCAACGTCCCAGCGGTCAGTTACCGGGGATAATTCCTTCCGCCGGTTGGGGATTTAACTGGGGCAGTGGTCCGGCCTGGGACAGTGCTTTCCTGATAATTCCATGGAATGTCTATCTTTTTACCGGCGATAGTTCCGCAATTGAACAGCATTATGGTGCAATGAAGAAATATGTCGATTACTGTCGTAGTCGGTCGCCTGATAATATTGCATTATTCGGGCTTGGTGACTGGTGTCATGTTGACAGGTCACGAATAGTCAATCCGGCACTGACCTCTACTGCCTATTATTATTTTATGTGTGTGCTGATGGCAAAGTTTGCCGAAATAACCGGTCGAAGTGATGATCTGAAATCATATAAAGATTTGGCACGGCGCATTAAAAAATCTTTCAATGCGGAATTCTACCGTGGCAATGGTATTTACGCCAATGGTGAACAGACGGCGCTGGGCTGCGCGCTTTATTATTCTCTGGTCGAAGAGGTAGAAAAAACTGCGGTACTCAGTAAACTTGTTGAGGCAGTAAAAAACAATGATTACAAAGTGGATTTCGGTATTCTGGGAGCTAAATATATTCCCCGGGTGTTGGCCGATAATGGTGAAGTTGAAGCTGCGTACAGTCTGATAACCCAACCGCATTTTCCGGGCTGGGGGCATTGGCTGGAGCGCGGAGCTACGACATTATGGGAAAATTGGAATGGTGCTGCGTCACAGAACCACATTATGTTCGGAGATATCAGCGCATGGATGTATCAATATTTGGCAGGAATAATACCTGATGAAACTCAACCTGGGTTTAAGCATTTGACCATAAAACCCTGTCCGGTCAGCAATCTTGAATGGGTAAAAGCAAGCTGTGATACAGCACTGGGCAGAGTTACTTCATCTTGGGAGAAATCAGCGAGTCGTTTTAAACTTGAAGTAGAAATTCCACAAAACAGTACAGCGACGCTTATTATGCCAGATGGTGAAGTACACGAAATTACCCTAGGTAAACATTGCTTTGAAAGTTTAATTTCCTAACAAAGTATAACAGAACTCAGTTATTTGCGCCAAGCGATATCAGGGTATTTTTGCCCCAGCAGATTTTTTGGGCAAAGCCTGCGACTCCTGGCAGTAGATTGAAAGAACCATAAATAATAAAACTTGATAAAATCTTTTTCTTGTTATAATTAACATCTAAACTTTTCCCGTTTTGTACAACCCACGTTGGGGTTGATTTGCTTCATTATCCTGTTCCGTAGGTTGAAACCTACGGCTATTATTGTTTAACCCTATCGGGTTATTTTTATCTAAAGAAAATTACTTCATCTGTCACTACGTTTGGGTAGATGTTTCTTGCCTATTCGATGTTGAATGTTCGACGTTCCGACGAAGTCGGCTTTGTCCTTGTTCTGGTTGCTATTACATTAACCTGCGTTCCGGCAAAATTTTCTAACAGAATATCTCCCGAATATACCGGTAATTCAACCTGAGTTGAATAAATAGCGGTTAAAAGTTTATCTATCAGTGCCCGTGGCAGTGGTTTGTCAGTTTTTACGGGAATGCAACAGGCATTCAATCAGTGCCCCGGCACTAAGTCTGACATCAAGCTCAATCCAATCAACTCCGGTGGCAATGGCATCAGAAAATGAAACCAAAGTATTTTCAGGAAAGTCCACTGAATTACCACGATGACCGGTAATTCAGTTGTTATGAAATAGCATAATTCAATTCCTAAGCTCTATTATTTACTGTGATGTTTACTAATTATAAACATGCAATGTAACGCTGAAAATTTAATACAGAAACCTGTAAATATTCTCTTTTATCGTAAGTTTACTTGATTTTGTTGTTGCAATAATGGCAGGCGGTAAAAGAGCTTGTAACTAAAGCTTCCCAAGCATGCGAATAGTCGTTAATTGCTTAAAGTCAACTGATCAAGTAAAATTGAGGTTGATAACTCCAACTGATGGGTTTTATTCGTCAGGATTACGTCTATACCCTTGCGGACATAAGCCATAGCTTCGGCAGAATTATCAGAATAAAACAGATTACGAATCAGCCCTGCTTCACCGGCTTTGGATGTCTGTTTTTCGGTGACGGAACGGAAGAATTGAATTCGTTGACACTCATATTTCAATGCGATGTCAATTTGTTTGTCCGGTTCACTTTGGTACGCCAGGCAAGCACGTGGGATTTTCGGGATAAGTGACAATGCCGCATCCAGCACAGCTTCATCACCTGCAATATAGGCACAGTTGGACAACCCGCGCGCCTTCAGCAGCTCTCCGACCATTTTGACTAATAAACCATCTTTCCCCGGAGCTTTAATATGGATATTTATTCCGAATGAACCATCAGCAATATCCAGGACTTCCTCAAATCGGGGTATTTTTATTCCACTCCATTCCGCTCCTTTATAAGCTCCAAGGTCGATTGCAGCGATAGCATCCCATGAACTTTCAGTAACTACCATATCAACTCCGGCAACCCGATTCAGATCCGGGTCATGGCAGATCACGGGAACGCCATCAGCACTCAGCCACAAATCAAATTCTATCTCATGTGCGCCGCAGGCAAGAGCCGCGGCAAATGCCGGAATAGAGTTTTCAGGCATTGCCAGACTCAATCCGCGATGAGCACAGAGACGCGGGAACGGTGCAGCCATATATTCATCCAGACGTTCAACCGCGGGACGATAAACGTCGGGACGACGCTTGCTTTCCATTAAATCACGATGCATGACCGTTGGCTGCCCGAATGATGCCGGTTTGAAAAAGTTATCCTTCGGCTCAAATTCAATAACCTGTACTCCCGGCTCACTGCCGGCGTCAGCCAATATTTTTCCCGCCGGGCTGACAATCATTGAATGGCCGCCTTGCGGAGAATCTTTGCTGATAGCATAAGAGCTTCGCAGTACCCATGCACCGGAGTCAATCGCCCGGGTGCGAGTCATCGCTTCAATTCGGCTGGACTCCTCACCCCGTTGGTAACTCGGACAAATCATAAGATCAATCTGTTCGCCCGCTAACGCCGCACTGTATTCGGCAAAGTAGACGTCAAAACAGATCATAAAGCCTAATTTCAGTCCGTTGAAATCAAAAACTCCAATCTTGCTGCCGGGAATAAATCTCATAGCAGATTCAGTAGAGGTTAAATGCAGTTTGTCATAGCAATAAACGCGCTCACCGCCGGCAGAAAAAACAACCGCGCAGTTTTTCAGTTCACCATATTCTTCTTCAGCCAGACCGGCAATGACCGGGCATTTTAATTTTGCCGCATATCCGGCAAGTTTTTCACCGAAACGCTTTCCATCGTTTGTGATAAATTTACGCAACGCGGACCCGTCCGTTATGCCGGGGCAATTTGAGTATTCCGGCAACACTACCATATCAATATGCTGTCCGGCTAAAGCGTCCAGCTGAATATATATCCAGTCAATACATTTTTGGGCTGAAGCTACTGTACCAGCCATAGGATACGGAGGTTGAAAAATAGCTGCTTTCATTGTTGAGATCCATTATTAATCATAAAAACAATAATATATCATGATGGTAACCATAAAACAACAGGTTTTATCAACATATAAATGAAACCCTGTGATTTTACCAGTCTTACACTTTTTTTACTTTTTTGCAAACGTATAATTTTTTTTCTCGGGGTGGCTGAATTGAAAATAGTCCCCATACCTCACCAAGTACTTTGCCGGATGCGTTTGGTATTGCTTCTATCTTGATATTGCTACCATCTGGGCTGTGATAGCAGTTATCAATGGTACTTTAATAGTGTCCGAATAGTAAAAAATTATTTCAGTCATTAGTAATCAATGAGTTAAATAGTATGAGGCAAGTTGAGCATGAAAGTTCCGTTTTAATGCATCTAGAGTATTTTCGATACATTGTTCAGCGGTAATTTTGTCGGTTAGGCACTGTTTCATTTCACCTCCGAAAATATTCAGGGTGTGGCGGAGGTTTTTGAAATCAAACTGCGGAATACTATTTATTGTCGCCTGACTGAATACTTGATGCAGGTCGGGGCGTGAGGTCTGGAATATTGACGGGACATCAGTTAGCGTGGGATAGGTGAAGTTTTCCGATAGTAGATATTGCTGCTTTTTTCTGAATAGAAACTTTATCCATTGCCAGGCCGCGTCACGTTCTGCATCATTTTTTATCGCATGACTGAAAATACCGACAGATGAGCTACCCAGTACTGATGGAATTGGTTTGTTCTTCTCATCAGACGGAATAAAAAATGCCTTCATATTAACTTTCTGCGGGAGCAGTTCGTGCAGCATGATTGGCCATGTTGAACCGTTAACTAACAAGCCGACCCGCCCGATAGCAAACATTTCGACTGCATTTTGATACGCAGGATTGCCGACTTTGATTAATTCAGCGAGGAAATTAAGCCCATTCAGGCAATAATCACTGCTAAGCATTTTAATAAAGCCATCCAGCGAGTTACGGCATTGCCCTGACCAGAGATATGGAAAATTACCGATAATACAATGCCAGCCTTCCGGTATTTCAACGTAAACTCCATAGTGATCCGGCTGAATGGTTCGCGTGTATCGTCCAAGTTTCGTAACCCATTCGAGTAATGTTGCCCGGTCAATAAGTGAAGTTGAAGGGTCTATTCCTGCCTGGCGCAGCAGATCCACATTAGCTATAACTACTCTGGCATTGATCTGCATGGGCAATGCATGAATATGCTTTTCATTATCAGCGTTGACTGTTTTATAGACACATTTCGGATGTAGAGATGCAAGCAGGCGTTGAAAGTCCGGCATATTTTCCAGGGGTTCTAAGCCATCAACAGCGGCATAGTCGGCATGGAGGATAAATTCACCTACAGTCGGAGTTTTGCCGGAGTTTATTTTTGCCAGATAAATATCTTCATCTGCATTAGATGCCAGTGGAATACGTTCAACTTTGACTTTTATTTCCGAGTTTTCCAAATGAAACAGCCCAGCAAGAGTTTTCAGCAGCAGTTCATATTGAGGTGATGGGTTGCGGATGCCAAAGGTTATTTCAGTCGTTGGGGTGCTGGAAATGTGTGAAAAAATATCATTATAGTCTTCATCAACATCATCGCAGTCAATATATGAACCGCTCCCGCGGATTTTTTTAATAATCCCCTCGCTCACCAGTTCGGACAAGGCCCCGACTACGGTTATTCTGGATACATCAAACTCTTCAGCCAATTCACGTTCGGGGGGCAGACGGTCTCCCCTCTTCAGCTCGCCGGAAATTATTCGGTTAATGATATTAGATTTTATCTTAATATACAATGGCATATATTTTTTTCTCATTTGCTCTCCTGTTTATTTGTTATAAATATAAGTCCAATTTAGCCAAAATAC
The DNA here is from genome assembly GCA_021647315.1 of Victivallaceae bacterium. GTDB lineage: Bacteria > Verrucomicrobiota > Lentisphaeria > Victivallales > Victivallaceae > JAKIUY01. The sequence continues at coordinate 10,326 of JAKIUY010000018.1, read as the reverse complement.
CACTATTTTTTATTTTTTTACGCTTGCTTTTCGTTTTTTTTACGTTATAATAGAATTATTGGACTTATTTGTATGTCAAATTTTTAATGGATATTTTGATGAAAGAATTTATTGGATTTAATATTGGTTGCAATATTGTTGACCCTGATTGTGATGACGGTGCTAATTATAATGAAGATGTTTATATCAGGAATATTGCAAAGTATTATGAATATGGGTTTCGGCATATTGAGTTTTCTCATGTATTGGCACTTGATAAAGCAGCGGCTGGGCGGATTAGAGAGTTTTGCCGTAATATTGGCATGATCCCGTGGTCGATACATTCTGAACACCTGAATGGTTCCGGCGAAGTGGCCTATCTGGAAACTCAGACGCATTGTGCGACAATCTGTAAAGCACTGGATGCAAAAGTTATGGTCTGCCATATTCCGAATATTGAGCCGCGTGCCGGTGATCTGCAACGGGATATAAAAGTGATCACAAAAGTTGCTGATATAACGCGCCGTTTTGGGTTGAAATTGGCTATCGAAACTCCACCGTACGATTATATAATTGAAATAGTCGATATGATTGGCCGCGATGATGTCGGGATCAATTTAGATAGTGGTCATACTTTTCTTGAAGGACATGATCCGGCTGCGGTTGCCAGAAAAATCGGCAAAAGACTATTTACCACTCATTTGCAGGATAATTTCGGGATCAATGATGATCATCAACCGCCAGGCTTGGGCAAAATTGACTGGGCAAGTTTATTGACCGCGCTGAAAGAAATTAAATATACTGGACCGTTATTGATGGAAATGACCGGAGCAGGAGTTAAGATTAAACGTTCAGTAGTGGAGCTAAGAGATTTTTCACTGGAGAAAGAGTTGATCTTTGCCAGAGCATACTTGGAATATTTGTCGGCAACGGGATAAAAACTAACCCAGGAGGTGTGAAGTAATAGAATTAATAAGCTTTAAAATTAACTTTTGTGCAGGTCAATCGTTAATTTTAAATGGAGAGAAGTTTTAAGTAGGATGAAGTATCGAGAACCACTATTATTAAACCTAAAAAAAATGGAGAAAATGATGCAGAAGAAAACAGTAAAAGAAAGTTGTAAGTCGCTGGCTATTAAAGGGTTTACACTAATAGAATTATTGGTTGTAATAGCTATTATTGCCATTCTGGCGAGTATGTTATTACCAGCCTTGAATCAGGCGCGCGAAAAGGCGAAAACCATAAAATGCACTTCAAATCTCAAGCAGATTTTTACTGGCTACTATATGTATGTCAATGACTATAAATCCAGCTTGCCTTTCAAATATCTGGGGATGCCTTATTGGCAGCAGAATTTAGTGCGCAGCGGCTACCTGACCGGTTGCTGGCCCAGTAAAGGTTTCAGTTATCCGGACGAACCAAGTGGCATTCTGCAATGTCCAAGTGAACGGATCAAGACATTCAATGCTTCTACTACCGGCTGGAACACTTGGAAAGGTAGCCATTATGGCATGAACTATTGTATGGGGCTTAGTGGTGATTGGAAAAGACAATGGGGTAACACGGACAATATTCATAAATCTTCCAAAATTGCTCTATTCGGCGACAAACCAGCCAAAACAGCTGAAACTATATGGTATAATACATATAAATTCAGACATGCTGACGGTTCAGGCTGGAATATTGCTTTTCTTGATGGGCATGTCGGCTGGCGTTCCAGAGCCGGTACAGCATGCATTGAAACTGTTAGTAATTCACCCAAAGATATATTGTGGGGTGATAAGCGTGGACCAGCTGCAGGCTGGTGGGTAAATTAAAATATTTTAATTTAACAGGAAATTATTTTATCTGTTGCTACGCTCGGGTAGATATTTCCTGTCAGTACGTTTGCTTCGCGGTTTTCAACAGGCGACATCCTGACGCAAAGCCCTAATTTCCAAAGGGGATTGTTAGCCCATACACCTGGAAGTCGCAGGCTACTGTTTTAATTCCGGCCCAGCCGGTTCTGTTTGCAAGCTTGTCTTGATTTAAAATCTCACAATTAAGGAATTGACTGAAATGGGAAAAGTTATAATATATGTGTTTACAATAAGTCTGATTATTATTACCTCTGTTTGTAATGCTAAAAAAAAAGTGCAACTGTCGTTAAAGCAGTCTGATCCTGCGACCAAAGTGTTGCAAGATAATTGGCAGTTACTAAGACAGCGTCAATTGAGACTGCTTCCTGTTCCAAAGCAAATTCAGTTTAAAGGTGAACCTGTAGATTTATTGGGTAAAGTCGCAATTATTATTCGTCCTAAAACCGAACAGGATCGCATCGCAATCAGTGAAATTAATTCCAGGGTAATGGAACTGACGGGGAAACCTCTGCCAATATTTTCTGTTCCTAAAAAGGACTTCTTTAATATAATAATCGATAATCGTCAAGCCAATTTTTTTACCAAGGAACAGGTGGATTCAGTAAAAACCGTAAACCCTTATTGTCGGCGACAGGCCTATGGTCTTGAGGTAATTCCCGGTGGAATTAAATTGGCAGGCAACAGTCCGTTAGGCATGATGTACGCTGCGGTTACATTGCGTTATCTGATAGAGAAAAGTGATGGGAAAACATTCCTGTATCCAGCAGATATTGTTGACTGGCCGGATTTCCCAAGAAGGCTGGTGGCTGATTTTTCCGCACCATATCACCGACAATACAGCAATAATCCTGAAAAACATCTCAAAAATATGGCAAAGTTTATCAACTGGGCGTTCAGGCTGAAATCTAATATGGTATGGCGTCATACATTCACCCCGCGCAGTGGATCTCAATCACCGTTTTCCAAGAAGCCGATGGCGGCAGCTAAGGTAATGACAGCCGGCAAACTGGTTGGTGCTTATCTGAAAGCACGCGGCATGTCGTCATTAGCCTCATCTGATGTTGCGCTCGGTTACAGAACAGATGCTGGTAATCCGGCAGTAAAAGGGATGCTTCTGGATCCTGCTCATAAAAAGTACTTTTCCTGGGCGCGACATGATCTGCATCGAAAAAAAGCAGAAAAAATCAGCAAGACGTTCAGTCAGGGCGGATATACCGATCTGTTTGTTCATGCGGTTGATGGCGGCGGTTTTCGCGATCCGGAGTTGTGGTCAAAGCGCGATCAGTTAACGCGTAAAAAATATGGGAACAATCGCGTCAAGGCAGATCTTGATATGTTCAAGATTTATATAGATGCTTTTAGAGCTAGAAATCTTGATCCAACTATAATTATCTATCCTTACTCCGGGCTCTTTTTACAGGATAAATATGCCTTTAAAGCATTGGGATTGGCACCTACGGCCGGTAACAAAAAATTAGTTGAACAAAAGCTTAATAAAATTAAACAGTTTATGAAAGCGATCAATGCACAATTGCCGAAAGATATTAAAATATGTGTCCGTGAATCAAAAAAAGAGATTATGGATGATTATTATCAGGTTTATGCCGGACGCCCCATGCTGATCTATTTTGAAGTAATGCATCCACGGTATTCAATAGGTCAACTCTTGCCCAAAGATATTAGCAGCTTCTGGAGTGCTTATGATCCCAGCCGGAAACAGAATGACATTATCTGGTTGCAAATGTATCGGAAATTTATGGAACAAGCTGCCGTCGGGGGTGCAGAATATGCCTGGAATGCGAAGTTTCCAGGGTACAGTGACCTGGATCGTGCCAATTCAATCAATTATAATGCCGCAACCTTGGCGGTGATGGCTGAACGGGCGGCAGTCGGGCTCTGGGGCGATAAATACGGCCAGCTACTTAAAGATGTTTTTTCTCATAATCTGAGCCTTTATCTGGCCTATGCGCCGGAAGCGGTGCTGAATGGGTTGCGGACAAATTCTGAAGTGAAACCTTTGGAAATATTGAAAAATAATTTTATTGCGGCGAAAAAAGCCGTAACCGCTATGGATATAGTGTGGCGTGATTTAAAGTTGAATAAATCATCTATGGACAGTTTTTCGTACCCGATATTTATTACCTATTATGAAATGATAAAAGCGGCCGCTGTTTATGCTGGAGGACATTATTACAGTCAACTCGCCTATGATGCCGCGGCAAAAGGTGACCTTGATGCGGCAGTGCAAGCGGTCGCAGCCGGCCGGATATATCTGGATACAGCCAGTGGCGCATATCGTCAAACCATTCTGGAACTCAAGTTAGAACCCCGGTTGGTGAAATATTCTCAGTTGTCTAAGTGGTGGCACAGTGTGCCGGCAAACAGTGACACTAATTTGCTCAAACCTGATTTTTCTATGTTGACAAAAAAACTTGATCAGGTTTTACGTGACAGGATAAAAATATTTGAACGTCACAATGTTACGGCAGATTTCAAGAAATCTCTGAGCAAAAAACTGCTGGCAGTAAAGAGATCAGATGAAATTATTATTGATGGTGATTTGTCAGAACGCAGTTGGAAGAAGATTAGCCCGCTGGAAAGATTTGTCAATATAAAAATGCTCAGTGTACCGGTGAATCCAGTTTTTCTGAAGATAGCTTATGACAAGAACAACATTTACTTTGCTGGTAAAATAGAGCAACCGTTACTGACAAAAATCAAAACCAGAAAACATTCAAGAAAAGAGTATGTCTATACTGAAAGTATCGAAATATATCTGCAACCTAAAGGTAATGGAGTGGTTTACCAATTTGTTATTGATAGTGCCGGCGGACTTTTTACCAGTAAAAAAGATGGGTTGAGGGATAGTGAGAACGGGATAGCACTGGGGACGAACCTGGTCGTCTTGCGACAGGGTGACAAATGGAGCTTTGAATTGGCGGTGCCGTTCAGTAGGATTGGGCAACCGAACTTGGATTGGAAAATTCTCATTGGGTTTAATTCAATAGAACGATTTGCCGCAGCTAAACCGCAGGTGGCGACTTTTGCTTCAGTAAATCTCAAAGGTAAAAATTTCAGTGCAACGAATTATTATCAACAACTGAAGTTTGTTAATAAAGCTAGCTTTGTTTTGCCAAAGGTCAAATTGAGTATTAAAAATGCCAAGGCGGAAGAAAGAGTTCATGCAACAGGTGGTGGGACGCTGGTTTCATTCGGACTTACCCTGGAAAGCAGTCGACCGCTTTACGACTTAAAAGTGAAGGCTGTTTTTCTCGGCAAAAACCGTAACCCAATCGGAGCTCCGTTACTGTTGTTAAAGAAAAAATTTATGCCGCTAACTTGGAAATCATTGATGCCGTTCTCCAGACAGTTAAGTACAACTCATAAAGGAATAATACTGGAGATTGTTGCTGAATATAAGACTCAGGGCGGTAAGTATGCAAAGGTGACAAAAACGACATTAATTGGTGATGTTTCATTTATACTGTCCGGCAGCAGTAGTTTTATCAAGGGGAAATCATCAGGTGAAAAAGCATTTTCCGGTTCATTCTATATCGATACAAATTTTGCCGATAAAACGTTATTCTCGGCGAATAAAGGCGCAATTGGCTTTGAGGTTAAACCGGATATTGCGGTTTACGACCGCCAGGCAGGGCGTAATGATAATGAGACCCTGCTGCATTGCGGTATGATACGCCCCAAACATCCTCTGCTTGCCAACCGCAATGCAATGACGATTAAACTTTACCGAAGGTATGGTGACATATATTTTGCCGTAGCCAATGAAAATCATAACAGGATATCAGTCAAAGCCAGAGTTCGCGACTGGAAAAAAGGTCAGTGGAAGCGTCTTTACTTTATCTGGGATTTCACCCGTAAACCTATCATTATGCAGATCTATATTGACGGCAAGCTCAAATCAGGTAAAATCGTTGACAAACATCAAAAACCGGTTACTGCCTTTGCGGCAACTCCATTACAGTACTCTATTCAATGGGGAGCAATGAATTCCGGCTACACTGATTTCAAGGGCGCAATTAATCAACTTTTTATCACCCTTAAACCGAAATTATATGAGTCATGGAGTAAACAGAACGGGCTTCTGTTTGATTTTTCCGGTAATTTGGCAGGTTTCAGCCAAACGGATAAAATTTCCGGTCAGGACGGCATTATGCCTATAATTAAATGAGAAGAGAAAACACAATGGGAAATAAAACTGAAATTTTTCTGAAACTGATTGTTACTGGGTTAATAATCATTACTGCCGTTATGACTTATGCATTGCCATCTTATGACGATGTCCTAGTGGTTATCAATGATGATTCTGAGTCATCCGTTAAAATTGGCAATTATTTTGTTGAGCAGCGTCATGTACCGGCGATTAACGTCTACCATATTAGGACAGAAGACAAGCAAGCAAGACATGATACGAATCAAATGACTCCGGATGCTGAAGCCAAAGCTATTGATGACATCAGAAACTATCTGGTCAATAACGCGCTTGAAGATAAAATTAATTATATTGCCCTCACCCGCGGTATCCCGTTCTGGGTCAGTCACGTAGAATTATCCGGCACCAGTCATCTGTTTGATAAGCAGTTACTGTCCTCACTGGCCAACCTGAAATATGGCAGTGGCAGTATTTTTAAATTCAATCCGTTTTATTATTATATCAATGAAAACTACCTAGATCTGGTCAATTATAAATTCACTAAAAAAAAATATGGCTACTATATCGTTACCCGCCTGGACGGTCCCGGTATTAGCGGAGCCAAGCAGCAAATTGACAGTTCCGGCTATCCGGCTTATCATGCCTATGATAAGGATAATATTAAATATCTGGTCATTCCACCGAAGTTTTATGGTTACAATATGCCCATTCAAGAAGCTGAAATTAACCTTAGAACCAATATAAAACTTGTCTACCCTACTATGTATGGAGTGGGTGGCGAAGGTGATACACTGCGCGACGTTGCCAAGGGAATCAGTTTTGCCTATTTTGATTGGGTGGGGTGGGAGACTGAATTTACCAAATGGTATTCCAACGGAGAAGCATCCAGTGTTTATCCCTCTATTTACCGTGGAATAGAATTTCTGCCCGGCGGTATTGTTGAAGCATTTCGTTCAAATCCTGCAGTTAGCATAAACCGCAGTACCGGTGGAGTAGTCGAAGTAGACTTTGAAACAGAAACGTTCAAAGATTTTAGAAAATATATAAGTGGTGATGACCTGCGTTTTCGTCATTTGACCTGTGTTGCTTATGATCCGGTCAATGACTGGGTCTGGTGCGGAACAGGTGATAGTCCCTTTGATGAATATCAGGTTTATTCTGACAACAAAGTAGGTGATATAGCCAAACAGAAATACGCCAAGCACCGTGGCGGCGGTATCGGCATTTTTAAAGCCGGAACCGGCGATATTGTCAAACACTTTTCACCGGACAGCACAACTTTTTACACTCCTGATGCCAGTGAGCTGACTAATGCCAGAGTAGGAACAGTCGTCTATGATAAATATGATAAATTAATGTGGATTGGTCATTATGAAGGCATTCAGTATTATGACCTGCAGAATCATACATGGCACTCAATACCTGCTTTAACCAATAATTTTGCCGCATCTTCGACTATTTATGTCGACCCCTTCGACACTGACAAGGTTTATTTCGCCTTTTACTACGAGGACGGAATAAACGAAGTCATTTCATCGCAGATCAACGGAGCAAGGACGCAGCTATTCGAATACAGTAAAAGCACTAAGACAGTCAAAACATATACCATCAGCAGTTTGGCCGGTGCTCTGCCATTGATAAGCAAAACTTCGGCTGATATTATATGGGTTACCTGGGGGAAGAGCCTGATAAAATATAAACTGAGTACTGCAACCGTACTCCAAACTATAGACTTGCAGGATGTGGTGAAGGATGAAACAGTTAAGGATGCAACTGGAAATGATCAGCCGATTATCACCCCTATTCTCTATCCGCGTGGCCTGGTTTCAACTACTAATTCAAATAATGAAAAAATTGTCTGTGTTGCTTTTACCACCAGCAAAGTAGCTAAATCAACTGATCTTGCTCCTATGACTGCTTATGTATTACGTGTTAAGGAAACTGGTGAGACCGTATCAACCAACACTCTGATTCATCATCCTGACTGGGAGTTTGCTTACGGCATGTATCAATGGCTTCAGTCATTTATTGTCGATCCGAATGATCTGGAAACTTTATATCTGCGATTTAGCAGTACACGTACCGGTATCTATGCCTCAAAATCAACTGATGGCGGTGCCACCTGGGAAAAATTTGACAGTAAGGATGTTTACTTTTCTGACTTTAATAAAGTATTGGCCATGACGGTTGGCGAAAATGGCAAACTCTACATAGCTCGCGGCTCCTATGTTGGTCAGCAAATCGTCGGAGATTTTATCCTTGATGGCGCAGTCGCGACCGGCGGCGGAATGATCCATGCTTCAATGTATTATGACGAAAATGATCATTCCGAGTTCAGTCAACCAGCTTATAACTATTTGGGTGGAGCCTATACCGGCGATTCTCCTGGAACCATACACACCCATACTGCCCAAGCCCAGGTTCAGGCGATGATGTTCATGCTTCTGGATGGCTACAGTATTGCCGACGCACGTTTCGGCATATTTAAGAACTATCCACAGCATGGCAGCAACGGACATATGTCCCACATGGTTGTTATCCCGCCTAAATGCGCGCCGTTCGCACCGCGGGTTGATGAAGACAATACCGATTTCAACGTCATAGGCTATAATGTTATTGAGATAATTCTTGACAGCCCCGGGCTGATAGAGAGTATGGACGGTTTTTTCCCGTCAACGATCAACAGTACCACAGTGAAGCTGTTTGACAATAATAGTGATCTGGTAGAGCCGTCAACTTATACCATGGTCTACAATCCAATCGGCAATAAAATAACTCTTACCGGACATTTTACAAAAAGTTCATACTCTGTCACGCTGAAATGCGGCAATGACGGCATCAAGAACATCAAAGGCGCCCCGATGCTCAATACCCGCAAGGATGAGTTCAAGGATGAGATCAGTTATTCTTTTTCCAACCGGGCCCAGTCGGAAACAACTCCGCCGTCGATACCGACCGGGCTAAGTCAGGTTGTAAATCCTGAAGCTGTTGAATTCAGCTGGAATGATTCAAGCGATGCTTCCGGTATTGACCATTATGAACTAGTCTTGTCGGACAGCAGTGATTTCTCAACGCCGGTCTTTACCGGCAACCCGACCACGAGTAGTTTCTCGACAGCAGTCTGGGCCGTCGGCGTTAGCAACTACTGGCGAGTTCGGGCACAGGACACTGAAGGTAACGTAAGCGGCTGGAGTGAAGTTCAAAGCTTTACCGCTCTGGCCGATACCACCCCGCCATCGGTTCCGGTCGGGCTCGATCAAATTGTAAATTCTGAAAGTATTGATTTTTCCTGGGATGATTCAACTGATGCTTTCGGTGTTACAGCTTATGAAGTAGCCCTGTCTGATAACAGCAGTTTTTCAACGACGACCTTCACCGGCTCCCCGGCCGACAGTGAGATATCTGCTGATGTCTGGACTTACGGTGTGACTAACTACTGGAGGGTACGGGCACTGGACGCGGCAGGCAACAAGAGTGACTGGAGTGAAGTTCAAAGTTTTGACGGTCCGGCTGATACAACTCCGCCGTCGATACCGGCCGACCTCAAATACGATATAAGTTCAGGAAATATTAATTTTGACTGGAGTGATTCTACTGATGCTTCCGGTATTGCAGGCTACGAAATAAACGTGGTTAGCATAGTAAATTGGACAATTCCTGTTTTTATCGGTACCCCGACCGAGAGTAACATATCGACAGCAATCTGGGATCATGGCGGATTTACCCACTTTTGGAAGGTACGGGCGCAGGATACTGAAGGTAACTGGAGTAATTGGACTTCATACATTTTTTTCACCATACCGGCGGATACAACCCCGCCGTCAGTTCCGGTCGGGCTCGGTCAGGTTGTAAATTCACATAGTATCGATTTTGACTGGGATGATTCAACCGATGACTCCGGAGTTGAAAGCTATGAAATAGTTGTGTCCGGCAGCAGCGATTTCTCAACGACAGTTTTCACCGGCACCCCGCTTGACAGCAACCTGTCAACCACAGTCTGGGGTTATGATGTTACCAACTACTGGAAAGTACGGGCAAAAGACACTGCGGGTAATGTCAGTGACTGGAGTGAAGTCAAAACCTTCACCGGTCCACCGGTTCCGCCGGCAGGAACCCTTGAATTCAGTGCCGGAACTTACACCGTAGCTGAAGATGGTACAACTGCAACTATCACCGTCAACCGTGCCGGCGGATCTTATGGAGCGGTCAGCGTTGATTATGCAACAGGCAGCGGAACAGCTTCATCCGGTTCAGATTATACAGTTGCCAGCGGCACCTTGAACTGGGCAGGCGGCGATGCCGCAGCTAAAACGTTCA
>JAKIUY010000154.1 GCA_021647315.1 Victivallaceae bacterium | reverse complement strand
ATATATATAAAAAAGTACAACAAATCGATTCACCAGACAAATTTTAACACAGCCGTAAACCATTCCCAGAAATAATAAAGATTACCGGCACGGCTGTTTATAAAACTCGCAGGTGATCTTAAATGTTTAAATGTTGGCAGAAAAACCGAATATCCAAGGATAAAATCTGCGATACTTGACAGACTGTTACAGCATATTGATATTATTCCGTTTAAGGGGAAAAGCTATCGACTGAAAAATAGAGAAAAGGCGGTTGACAACGGGTTAAATCAAACGTAGATTAAAAAATGATGGGGGTGGTACATTTTAAAGTGACCGCAAGTGGTACACTTTGGGTGACCGCTGACACATATACAGAAGAGCGTATAGCAGAACTACTGAAAAAAATGATTGAAACAAAGCCCGCAGAGGAGACACATTGGAGCTGCGGCAGCATGGCTGAAGAGTTGGGATATGCCGCTGGAGTAACAGATAACTATTTCAGACATGGAACAACGACTATTTTTGCGGCTTTAGATGTTGCAACTGGCATTGTCCAGGCCACATGTAAAAGCAAACACCGACATCAGGAGTTTATTCAGTTTCTCAATCAGATTAACAGAAATGTTCCAAAAGATTTGGCGGTGCACGTCATTTTAGATAATTATGCAACACACAAACACGCTAAAGCTGTTTCGCTACGCTACTAAACCCTTGCTTCGCAAGGTCGTGCGAGGACTTACTCTTTGCTCTCCGACAAGGCGATCTGCTTATACGGAGTTTTCATTCAGACACTATCTAATACTTTAAAAACGCAAGAGAATTACTGAATATGACCTGTTTCGGTTGTGATAGCAATGAATATTTAATTAGATATTTCTGATAATGTTTTCGGGTCAGGATAACCACCAGGTTGCCAGTGTGTTTCTGGGCAAAAGTCCTGAACTCACCTTTCCTGATCAGACGTTTTTTGGTCTGTTCAGAGTAATTTATGCCATAGCCAAACTCGTTGACACTGAATAACAGGTAGATATTGTTGCGTTTATAGAACCAGCACAGGTCGCGAGCTAGGCTATGCTCTGTAGCGATAACGGTTTGCGCATTAATTAATTTTTGCTGTTTAAGTAAAATATATCCGGGTGTTTTAGCAGCTAAGGCAATTCTTGGAATAGCAATCATACTGATAATAAACAATGCTGAAACTCCAGCCATAAAATAGTATATTTTTTTTCTGCTATTATTGATTTTCAGTGCCCTTATCAAAACACTGACGCCCAATGCCAGGATGATGATAATTGATCCCAACTTCCACCATTCACTGCTACTGAAAATTATGAGTGGTTTCCCTGACATCAGCTTAACGCCTGGAATGCCACTAAGTTGCAAAATGGGCAACGCGATTGCGGCGATAGCAAAGGTGCCGATGAAAAATTTGATTACTCCACGCACCCATTTTGAGTTTTTTTCTGGATTATGGAAAAACTGTTCAAGACCAAATGTAAACAGAATAACCAGCGGCGGGATACATGGTAAAATATAGGTTGGAAGTTTACCCTTTGAGGTTGAAAAAAAGATAAATGGTAATAGAAACCAGCATAATGAATATTTAATCAGTGGAATGTTCAGTTTGAATGACCGCCAGTGAGGGACGACAACCGGCAAGAGCAGCGTCCAGGGCAGTAATCCAATCAAAAGAACTGGTAAGTAAAAGAACCATGGTGCAGCGTGTTGAGCATCTTTTGCCATAAAACGGTGCAGGTGTTCTTCGATAAAGAAAAATCGCCAGAAATCGGGTTCTCGGTGATAAATCATTATTGACCACGGCAATGTAATCAATAGCAACGGAAGTAGGATGGCGAACAACATAACTATACTCAGTTTTATGTTTTCACCCAATGAACGCTGCTTTAATCGTTTAAATTTATCCTGTGAAAATTCCCAGACCAGATACCCGCCTGTCGTCAGACCCAGCACCACAAAAACGAGGAAGCCTTTGATTAGGAAGGCAACTCCGACTGATAGTCCGAAGATGGCTAGATATAATAATCTTTTGTTCATGCTCGTACTATGAAAGGCAAAGTAGAACATCGCGGCGGCGGCGGTTACGACCATCGTCAACATACTGTCGAGAACTGAAACGGTACCGATGATAAATACGGCAGCGGTGAACATATAGGCACTAGCCGTGAATAGCCCCTTCGTTGCGCCAAATTGCTTTTTGGTGATAGCATAAAGCAGTAAAGTGGTAATCATAACTGCCAGTGCTGAGGCAAACCTGACTCCAAAATTATTCTGCCCGAACAGTAACATTGAAATTGAATTAAGCCAATAACCCATGATCGGTTTTTCGAAATAGCGCAGATTATTCATGCGTGGAACCACCCAGTCGCCTGAACTGATCATTTCGCGTGATATTTCAGCATATCTGGTTTCATCAGGACTGATAAGCGGTCTAAACGGTAAAAAGAGCAGATAGAGTAACGAAAAAATCAGCAGAATAATTTTAATATTTTTAGACATTAAGACCTTTATTTTACTGTAAATGCAAGACATTTTTTATGACCGAGCTTTCCGGTGGCGATAATCTGAAGCCTGATCTTTAAACTTTCTGTTATACTGCGTTTGAATTCACGCTTGCTGGTGATGAAAACAGTTCCGGCCGGTAGCGAGAACAGTTTGTCCCAATCACAGTAACAGATATACCTGGGCTTGAATGGCGGGAAGGTTCTTTCACGGTCTTCCTGAACATTGTTCAGAACAATCGCTAAGATTTCACCCCTTATCCAGGTTAATATTGCAGATGGTTGTTTTTTAGCCCTGACTGGTAACTTGGTGCCAGCAGTTTTGCCATATTTACCGGGGGGGATGATGAATTCAGGGATAAACATTTTTCCATAGGGTAAATTTACCAGGTACTTTAACTCTTCTCCATCTGGGCCGAGTTTGAAAAAATAGAGTGGCTTGCCCTGGCGCAACTGCTCAACAGCAGTTACAAATTTTACTGAACTCTCTTTATATTCCTCCATAACGCTAATTACGGTTATCTGTAAAATTATTATTGATAATGTCATGCTGGCAACCAGCGATAAATGATAATATTCAAGTTTCAGTTTACGGGGTATTTTTAGGGTGCTGATGGCGAGAGCAATAAACAGCAGACAGCCGATAATCAATGGTAATTGACGAATATTCAAATGGAGCAGGTTACTCGCTATTATAATGCCGATGCAGGTCAAAGAAGCTGCAACTGGGGCGATTTTGGTTAACAGAAAAAAGATTTTTTTTAGCTTAGCGAATAAAATACTGTTATCAAAGTTGACAAAAATCCATGCTGCCAGGAGTGCTGCTGCCGGGATTATAGGTAAAATATAACGTAAATGTTTATCGCCAGGGATGCTCATGCCAATAAATACAATCAGTAGCCATGCAGTGAGCGAACGCATTAAATATAGCTGTGCGGAATCTGCTTTAAGCGGTTTAATTATAAGTTTTTTGGCATAACAGATAATGACTAAAAAAGCTAACGGTAAAGCCAGTGCATAAGAGTGCAAACCGCGACTGAAGAAAAACCATAGCGGTTTATGACCACCCATGCGGCTGAATATCTGATTGTCAAGAAACAGGGTAACCAACTCTCTGCCGCCGGAATAGGCACACAGATAGAGCACTGCAGTCATGCCTGTCAAACCTATTATTGCAGTAACGATGGCAGTTGCGGTGGCTTGACGCCAATGATGGTTTACAGCGTAATAACTAAATACTACGGCTGCCGGGATAACAAGTCCCAGCGGACCACGAATGGCAAAACTTGCTAAGAAACAGAGTGGAATAAACAGCAAATGCTTCCATTTACCGTTTTTGTGCGCGGTATAGGCTAAATAAAATGACAATGCCGTGAACAACGTTACAAAAATATCCATGGATGGCGTACGGACGCTGGCGAAAAATGTATAGGTCATTAAACATATCAAAACGGCATAAAGCCCAAGTTTTTTATTGACCTGCTCGCCGATTAAATAGGTTACGACTAAGGTCAATGCCCCAGCGATAGCAGTTGGGATTGTCAATGTCAGCATATTTATCCATGTCCCACCCCATGTGGTGATATAGGTCAAGATAATAAATGGTGAAAAATAATCCAAATATGGTTTCCCATATAGAGTGGGGAACAGTTGCATGCCATACTGTTTCATTTCAAACGCAAATATCGCGTAACGGATATTGATGCGGATAATTTCCTGTGAATAGAGCCCCGCGAGAAAAGCTATCATGCCAACAGTGAAAATCAACAGGGTGATTTTTCGATTATTCATCTTCAATCCTTTTTGCTTTTTTTAGAATAATAATCAGCAATACCCCGATTATCAACAAGATAATATTCATTACTGAAATTTGCAAGGGATATTGTTGAAATAAAGGTGCAAGCCCCACGGTGGCAAAACGATGCAGATGATCACCAACATTAAAGCCATTCGGTGTCACCACAATCTGCTTTGAAACATAATTTTTGCCGATTTCAAAGACAAGCAGATGGTAAAATTGTGGTGGCGTGGTTTTTACTAATCCAGCTCCGCCGCCACCAGTAATATTATAGATGGTTCCATTATAGCGCGTCCAGGCATAACCGTGAAAGTCACAGGCAAAAACATAATCAATCTTCATCTTTTCAAATAGCTTGTTAAATTCATCAGTATTGGTAAATTCAGTAACTGGCGACAAGGTAGGAATTGGCGGCGGTTGATGCATGAAGACAATACGTTTATGATATTTATCCAAAGGTTGTTTATTCAATTCCTTGAGAAATTTCAGGCTCTCCTCATAGTCATTGCCACGGACATTCCAGACGCGGAGAAAAATGAACAGACATTTGCCATACTCAAAGCTGAAAACAGTTGGACCATAATTTTTTTCAAATGTTGCAACCGGATATTTTTTTTTGCTAATATCATGGTTCCCGACAATATAAAAAAGCGGGAACGACAGTTTCCATTCAGTGTTAATTTCATTGCGTAGCCAGCGGTGTTCCTGGGGCAGGCCTTTGAACGAGATGTCGCCAAGCAATACACCAAAATCAATGGGCATATCACGGATTTGATCGGCGAGCAGCTCCATTGTACCTTCACTTCGACTATCGCCAATAACCGCGAATCTAATACTGTCGCCAGCCTTTTTAGCCGTTAATGCTTGAATATTTTTAGGGAAATTGCCTAAATTCGCCGGAACTGATGTGTCATCAGTTTTGATTACAGTAATAACAATCAACTCTAAGACAAAGCAAAGTCCAATGATGCTGACGGCTAAGTATTTTAACTTTTTTTTCATTTTTCGCTACCGTCTGGTTATTTTTATAATCAATACAGTACCGATAATCTGATAGATAATATTCGGCAACCATAACAAATATTGAGGATATAGCTGTGGTTGTGAATCCATTGAACTGCAAATGATCACCGCTAAATAAAATATTCCGCCCATAATAATACTGAGGAACAGATTTATTGAGGTTTCACGGCGTGATGTTCTAATTGCCAGTGGTAACCCGAGCAAAAGGAATGCAATTGGCGCAAGTGACATGGCGATGCGCTGATTAAGTTCAATCTCGAGTGATAACGTCTTACGGTTAAGTTTCTTGTCAATTCTTATTCTGCTGAGTAATTCATTCAATGTCATATATTTAGGCTTTGTACTGATACGCTTGCGATTAAATTCCTTGCCATAATCTACCACAAACTCAACTTTTTTATTGAACAACCGTGACGTGGGGGCTGCACTTTTGTCAATTATATTGCAATCATAAAGCACAATTTTTAATTGCTGCAGTGCCTTGTCAACAATAATTTCCCCTTTAGGCGCGGTGATGTCCTGAAGTGCACGGGTGCCAGCACTGTTCATTGTAAATATTTGGACACCTTTTATCTTGTTTTCTCCAACACGATCTTCAATATAGACAATGTTATTTTCAAATGACATTGGTCGACCCGGTTCAAATATGGCCATAGGATGGCTGATTGCCGAATTTTTTATATTAGTTCTTGCTTGCCCAAGATAATGCGGCCCAACCATCGTCTGAATATAGAAACAGGCTACTGTCATGATGAATGTTATGATTAAAATTGGTGAGATAATCTGAAGGATAGAGATTCCACAGGCTCGCATTGCAGTTATTTCACTATCGGCCGATAATCGACCGAATAATAACATTACCGAGACCAGCACTGCCCATGGAATTGTAAATGAGAGCACAATCGGCATTGAATAGACAATAAAAAGCAACACGCTTCCCAGTGGCATGCCTTGTGACAGCAGATCAAATATTTTGACGAGACGCGCCCCCATCATTCCAAAAGTCAAAATCCCAAGAGCCATACAGAAGGTTCCGATAAAAGCTCTGGTAACATATATATTAAGTATCTTCATTAAGCTAAACTTCCATGATTTTTTGAGTAAATCATAAATTCAACAACTAATTTACAATTCAAAATTAAGCTATGCGGTCTTATATAAAAAAAAAGAGTACTTCAGTTTATGTCGCAACGTAGTACGTAGTCTCTAAAACAGCTGGCAAATAGCATATTCCCATACGACACTGGCAATTGTAAATATAAAAAATACGGCCCACTCCCCATATCTTTTGCCTGTTTTGTAAAGTCGAATAAGATTCGACTTATCCCGGCACGTCTTGAAGGTTTCTCCGGTAACGACATAAAAGCTCCTTATTTTGTATAGAACCGGCTGGCATTTTTCATTAAGTCAAAGACCTCTGTTTTATTCAATAACTTTTTTTCATCTCCGTTAACTGCGGCATCGTTGATGGTGACCATTGTATTATACTGGCTGGGGGATAATTCATACTTGAATTTATCATTAATATAGCATAATGTGTCCCATGATGCACATACCGTATATGTTCTTCGTTTGTCTCCCAGTAAATTATAACCCAGTGAATAGTCTTTAGGCGGATTAGTGATGCCGATTAAAGCGGCAACAGTTGGTGCTATATCCAGGTGGCTGGAGAGATAATTGATGTCACGCGGTGCTTTGTCCGGCACATAAAGCAGTAATGGTGGGCGCACCTGTTCTTCATGAAAAGACTGATTATGCCCCCAGTGCCCCTTCTCCATAAATTCCTCACCATGATCACCGGTAACAATCACAATTGTATTCTTCAGCAGTTGTTCCTGCTTTAAAAATTTAAACATCCGGTCAAGTTGCGTGTCAAGATGGTTGACCGAATTTAGATAACGGTTTTTAATTTTATCGATATTTGTTGCAATATCCACCGTTGTATAATGGAAGGTCGGCAGATAATCTTTTTTTACAATACAGTTATCGGGGAAAGTATACGGTGCATGGGGTGACTCGAAAAACATAAAAGTCATAAACGGGAGTTTTTTATTCCTGTTTTTAATGAAAGCCAACATTTCACCGATATTTTTACGGTCATTGACAAAACCGCCATTTTGACCCGATTGATGGAGATCCTTCGGCTTAATGTTGGCAAAAATAGTTTTATCAAACTCAGGATAGGTGAATTTAGCACTGGTATACATCTGAAATTGATAATGTTGGGTTTGCAATACAGTCATGAGCACCGGTGGTCTCTGCCCAGCAAGCACTGCATCCCAATACGACCCATAGAGACCGTAAAACATGCCGAACATTGCCATTCTGGTTCCATTGCCGGCACTGTAATGATTATGAAACCGAAGACATTTTTCAGCAAATATCGTCGTCGCCGGCATTATTTCTGCGTTCAGTGTATCCGCCCGCCATGATTCGGCAACCAGCCAGACAATATTCAGCGGTTTTTTTATTTTCGCGACATTGATGGCTTTTAGCGGATAGTGCAGAGATGATTTTGCTCCATACATTTTGATGTTGTCTTTTGCTGTTTCATGAATACCTAAAACTCTGAAGATGTGGTTCATGCTTGTAATGATATAAAACGGCAGGTGCTGTGAGTTGTAAAATGGCTCCTGATCATTTTCATAATTCGAATAGGAAAAATAGATTTTTTCAACCGTTCCCAGAGAGATTAACCCAACAAGCAGAACCGTGATAATAAGCAACTCTTTTTTTAATGAGATTACGAGTTTATCCCTGATTATATTTGTCAGCCATAATAACAGAGCCGTCAGTCCAAAAATTACTGCTCCAAATATTACCACAATAACAGTATCAAAGTTTGATGCCCCCATAGACTCAATCCCGCCAGGAGTGAATATAAGATTCAGCACAAATCCATTAATGTGAAAATTAAACATTGAATATATTTTATAGTCAGCAAATAATAGCAGCATGGTTGTTCCAGATAACAGTACCATGGCGACGTAGATAATGTAGATTTTATGGCTGTGCTTCAGGTTAAAGTAGCGCAAAATGTATATAGCGACGAATATAATTACTACCGTCGGCAGCATATAGAGTAGCGGATAGGTTAATGATATACAGAGGATAAAAAAGGTTGCGTTCAAGTTTCCAATATCCATTAGCGGGGTAAAGAGTAACATAACCTCCAGCAGCAACAGAGCATATAATCCCATAAAAAATCTGCCTGCTGTATGAGATAAAAATTTTAAGTTATTTAAATTTTCTGTTTGCAGAATAGTCATTTTCATCTATTTTACCTTGTTCTGTCTCTGGTACTGTCAACCCTTACCTATGGTTACAGACCTATTTTCTTACTTAAAATCAATAAAAAACAGAGAAAAACCGTCTTCCCCCTTTTTTATTGCGCTTTTTGATATAAAATCAAGAGAGGTTCCCA
>JAKIUY010000153.1 GCA_021647315.1 Victivallaceae bacterium | reverse complement strand
AGACTATAAACTGCCGATCCGATAAATTACCAATCATGTTATCACTCCATTCGTTTTGAGATTAATAAGAATGGAAAATATAATCATAATTGGTTCATTTCATAGATGGTTCTATTTGACGCTTACCGATGAAAGCCATACTCCAGGAGGCAGCGCAAATCGTCCAACCAATTTTCCCATTCAGCGTTATCAGAGTAAAAGGAGTATAGGTTCCGGCAATCAGCACATAGATTGCGGCGTGATCTATGACTCTTAATTTGCCTCTTAATGCTGGTTGTTTCGTACTGTGGTAAACAGTGGAAGCCGCATATAAAACAGTTAAACTCATACCGAAAATGTTGAAACTTATCAGGTCAAAAATATTTCCATACCGGTATGCATGGGCAGATAAAAACATGCAGGCAACAATGCTTAAAACAAGACCAATGGCATGAGAAGTAATGTTGAACCTTTCTTCTGATCGGTGGTAATATTTTATTTCTTCCATGTTGTTATACCCATTATGGGTAGTTTTTAAGTCGGTTATTTGTCTATTTATGCACGTTTTTATTCCTGTGTCAAAGTTAACTTGTTGACAGAATGCACTTGCGCATTAATTCTCATTCAATAAACGGGCAACCTCTGCTTTGAGGACTTCCAGCCTGAATGGTTTTATCAGTTGCCCTTTAAATCCGTATTTTTTATAATTTGCGATGACTGGATCGGTTGAATAACCGCTGGAGGCAATTACTTTTGCACTCGGCGCAAAGGCGAGAAGTTTTCTTATCGTCTCCTTGCCTCCCATACCGCCGGGAATGGTTAAATCCATGATGACAAGGTCAAAAGGCTGTCCGTTGGCGGTTGCCGAGCGATATTTTTTCAGTGCGTCTTTGCCGTCAGTCGCAATTTCGACCTGATAACCGCATGATTCTAATAATGTTGAAGAGACATCAAGAATCATTTTTTCATCATCCATCAACAGGATATGGGCTGACATTGGCGAAGTGTGTTCAATGGAAGAGACCGTTGCTGATTCTTCCTGTCGCGGTGAAGTTTTTACCGAGGGTAGGTGAATTGTGAAAACAGTACCGATTTGAGGTGTTGATTCTACTGCGATATGACCGTTATGCCGGCTGATAATACTATGGACTGTTGCCAGTCCGAGCCCGCTACCAGTTTGTTTGGTGGTGAAGTAGGGGTCAAATATCTGTTTGATAAATTTTGCGGGGATTCCGACCCCGTCATCTTTGACCGTAATTTTTATGAAATCACCGGATAAGTTAGGGATGCCGGGAGACGGGCAGTTTTCAGCCTCAATGTAGATATTGCCGCCATCCGGCATGGCATGTTTGGCATTGATGATTAGATTAGAAAAGATTTGATTCAACTGTCCTTTGTCAGCTTTTATCTGCCAGAGCTCATCAGGCAGGTTCAGTTTTGCTTTGACATTACTACCGCTGAGGTTGAATTCCAGCGCATTATTGATGACGTCCTGAATCTTTAGTGACTCAATTAACGGATCACCGCCTTTGGCAAATGTCAACAGTTGTTTGGTTAATTCAGTGGCTCGTTCCATCGCATGGTGAGCAGTATTGATAAATTTATAGGCCTGATGTGTGCCCGGTAATTTGGCTTTGGCAAACTCAATATTACCGAAAATTCCAGTCAGAATATTATTGAAATTATGGGCGATTCCACCAGCCAGAATGCCGATGGATTCCAGTTTGTTGGCTTTCAGGCGTTCTTCTTCGCGTTTAAGTCTTGCAGTGATGTCTTTGAAGACAATTACTATACCGTGGATATTGTTTTTAAGATCTCTAAGCGGAGCGGCATTGGCGGCAATATTATGTTTAATCCCCGCTTTGGAAATGAGAATATTATGGTTGGTGTGTTCCACCGTCTGACCAGTAGTCAGCACTTTATTGACTATCTCATTTATATGGTTTTTATGATCCCCATTGGTGATATTGAAGATGTCTGAAATTATTTTCCCGGTTGCCTGTTGCTCATGCCACCCCGTTAACTTCGCCGCCGCATCGTTCATTGTTAAAACCCGGGATGAACTGTCGATGGTAATTACACCCTCACTGATGGAACGCAGTGTAACCTCAAGGTGTTCTTTTTCAGTCAGTAGATGTTGCTTGACAGCGATCTTGTCCTGCAGCATTTTATTGGCATATCTTGCCATTTTATCAAGCTCGGCAAACCGGATGTAAGCGTGGTCTATTTCTTCATCTGAACTGGCTGCTTTGGCGAAAGATGAAGAATAAATATTGAAATCATTATTCAATTTGCGGCTTAACAGGTCGATTAGAAATATTATAATGGCAACTACCAATGCCGTGATAATAATGAATATTATCACTTTCTGTTTGGTCTGGTTATTTAAATCATTATGCATGGCGGCAATATCAGTATCAATATCATCGAGGTATACTCCCGCGCCGACGAACAGTTTCCATGCCGGAACTCCCTTGGTAAAAGCTATTTTTGGACGTGCTTTGCTCTTGCCCGGTTCCCGCCACCAATAATTAATATAACCGCCATTCGGCTGTTTTGAGGCTGCGATGAAGATTTGATTTACTTTGTTGCCTTTGCTGTCTTTGCTGTTCCACATATTGGAGCCGATCAGTTTTGGCTGGGCCCCATGGGCAAGTACGATTCCCTGCCAGTCGCCGACAAAAATATAGCCGTTGGTTCCGAAACGAATATCATTAATCCGTTTCATTACTTTTTCCTTTACCATAGTTTCAACATCATCAATATATAATCCGGCACCGATAATCCAGTTATATGGTTTAAACAGCTTGACAAATGAGCTTTTGGCCAGACTGATTTTTTGGTTTGGTTTCATCCAGGTGTATTTGTAAAAACCTTCACCGGAACGTTTGGCAATAGCAATGATGTCTTTAACTACATAACGCCCGTCGAGATCCTGGGTCTCCAGGAGCTTTTTCCCAGTCATATCCGGCATATTGTTAAGCAATATATTATCACCCGTCAGACTGGCGATGAAATAGTAACCGCTGGCAGGGAAACGAATAGGACTGATTGCATCGACAATCATGCGTTTTATTTCGTCGGCACTCTTCGAGTTTTTATTGACTTCATAAATGTTTTCTGCAATGGCGCAGGCTTCATAGACCCGCTGTTTAACCTGCTCTTGCGCCAGTATTGTGCACTGTTTACGCTCATAGCGAATCATATCAATTACACGTCCAACTTCGTGTCGGATGTTTTCTTGCTGCGCTTTGAGATAATCAGCCCGTATTTTTTTGGTATTAATGCTTAAGCTGTGGTAGTTGGCAGTGATGTCGATAGTGCTGATGACGGTGGCAATAGCCAGTAGCAGAATGATGCTCCAGAAGCGGATAAGCTTGATTAGGCTAACTTTTTTTTTCATTTATCTTCCTTGGTAAAATCATCCAGACATTCGTCTGGTTACTGCTTCAAACTCTGCGCCTATCGTTGCTACGGAAGCATAAAAAGCAAATTATGTTGAAAGTTTTGGACATATCAGGCACCTAACCACAAAGCTGCAAAAACCAAGCGAATGTCTGTTTAGTAAATGACTTTTCGGCTTATGTAACCCATTATAAAACTAATGTTAATATTGATTAAGTCAAGTATTGTTGTATAAAATTAGCTGGAAGGCATAAAAAAACTGGATTTTCTCATACGAAAAAGCTTCCGCTGAGGAAATCCAGTTGTGTGTGTGTTAGTTGATTGCCTGGGTTACATCGGCGATGATGTCTTCGATGTCTTCGATGCCGACTGATATTCTTATCAGGCCGGGCAGGGCTCCGGCGGCAACTTTGGCTGCCTCAGACAACTGCTGGTGGGTAGTTGAATGCGGATGGATAACCAGAGTTTTTGCATCACCGACATTTGCCAGGTGGCGAGCCATTTTGACACTTTCAATGAACTTAAGTGCAGCTGCCTGTCCACCTTTCAGTTCGAAACAGAATACCGATCCAAAACCTCCTTTGAGGTATTTTGCGGCAGTCTGGTGTGATGGATGATCCGGCAGTCCAGTGAAGATAACCTGCTCGACGGCATCGTTAGCTTCCAGAACTTTAGCCAGAGCCAAGGCGTTGGCACAATGTTTTTCCATGCGCAATGGCAGGGTTTCGACGCCCTGACAGAGCTGGAAGGCGCTGTATGGGCTGAGGCATGGGCCGATATTACGCAGTCCCTGAACTCGGACTTTAATGGCAAAAGCAATATTGCCGGCACCCGGCATATCGCCGAAAACATCCCAGTAAACCACGCCGTGGTAACTTTGGTCAGGGGTGGTGAAGTCAGCAAAACGACCGTTTGACCAGTCAAATTTTCCACTGTCAACAATCATTCCACCCAAGGTTGTGCCATGTCCGCCAATCCACTTGGTACATGAGTAAAGGACAATGTCGACACCGTATTCTATCGGTCGGCACAAGCCAGGTGCGAAGGTATTGTCGACAAAGAGCGGCACGCCTGCCTGGTGAGCTGCTGCGCTGACTGCAGTGAAATCAGGCACTTCGCCATTAGGATTGCCGATGGTTTCACAGAAGACAAGTTTAGTATTTTCTTTGATCGCCGCAGTAATATTTTCCGGGCTGAAATCTTCAAGAAATGTTACTTCAATGCCGAAACGCGGCAGGGTATACCTGAACAGAGTTTCGGTGCCGCCGTAGAGTGAACATGAAGTGACAATATGGTCACCGGCTGCCGCGACGTTGGTGATAGCCAAGAATATTGCCGACATACCGCTGGCGGTTGCTACCGCAGCCGTTCCGCCGTCGAGGGCCGCCAGACACTCTTCGAGTGCCGCTACGGTCGGATTGGTCAGTCGTGAATAGATATTGCCGAACTCTTTCAGGGCAAACAGATTTGAGGCATACTCAGTTGATTTAAATTCATACGATGCGGTTTGATAGATTGGCAGTGCGCATGCCCCGGTGGTCGGGTCGGCTTTGCGGCCGGCATGCAGTGCTATAGTTGAAATACCTTGATTACTCATAATTGTCATCCTCCTAGTTTGTAAAATAGTCCGGCGGTAATATAACGTTCCGCCGTATCGGGTAAAATAGTTACGATTGTTTTTCCTTGGTTCTCGCTGCGTTCTGCCAGTTTTATGGCGGCGGCTATTGCCGCACCGGAACTGATGCCACAGAGAATACCTTCTTTTGATGAAGCCAGACGGGCATAGTGGATTGCATCTTCATCTGATACCTTGATGATTTCATCAATAAGTTGCTGTTGCAGAATCTCCGGTATAAATCCGGCACCGATGCCCTGGATGCCGTGTTTTCCCGGATGCTCGCCTGAAAGAACCGCTGATGTTTCAGGCTCAATCGCGACAATTTTTATTGTGGGATTCTGTTCTTTCAAAAAAGTTCCTACACCGGTCAGAGTACCTCCGGTGCCGACGCCGGCGACAAAAATATCTATATTGCCAGCGGTATCATCCCAGATTTCCCTGCCTGTAGTCTCGTGGTGAATTTCCGGATTGGCAGGATTGTTAAACTGCTGCGGCATAAATGCCCCCGGAGTTTCCTGCAATAGTTTTTCAGCCTGTTCAATAGCACCAGTCATGCCTTCTTCTGATGGAGTCAGTATAATTTCAGCTCCGAGATGGCGCATTAAAGCTCGGCGTTCCAGTGACATCGATTCCGGCATGGTAATAATCAGTTTATAACCGCGGGCGGCGGCAACCATTGCCAGGCCAAGTCCGGTATTGCCACTGGTCGGTTCGATGATCACCCCGTTTTCAGCCAAGAGCCCCGCCTTTTCGGCAACATCAATCATACTGACTGCAATGCGGTCTTTAACACTTGAGGTTGGATTGTAGAATTCCAGCTTTGCCAGTATTGTTGCACTGTCACCTGTAACCATCCGATTGATTTTTACTAAAGGTGTGTGTCCGACAGCTTCCGATATATTGTTGTAGGTTTTCATATCACATATTCCTCCAAAGTTCGGTTAGAGTACTTTTCAATTATTGATGCCAGAGTGATTTTTCCGGCGGCCACGGCCAAAGCTGTTGACAGCTCGTTCCAGATTCCCGAGGTAAAACATTTGTCAAACAGTGCACAGTTTTCACCGTTCGGTTTGCAATCGGCAAATTCAATTTTGCCTTCAAACAGTTCTATTATATTCAGAACGGTGATATTCTCAGGAGCTTTGCCCAGCGAATACCCGCCGCGACAACCGCGAATGGTATTGACTAGCCCAGCCGATTTCAGCGGAATCATGATCTGTTCAAGATAGGCTTCCGAGATATGCTGCTTAGCCGCAATTTCCCGTCCTTTTACGGTCTTGCTCTCTTCGGCATCCATTATTATCTGAAGCAGAATTCGTAGACTATAACGTGTTTTACTTGATAATTTCATAGTTTTTCCATTGTTACTATTATGATAATCATGTTTGTTTATAAGGTTAGTATACTTTTGGTTTAGGCAAAGTCAAACAGTTTTATTGTAAATTTTAATTTTTTTCCATTAATAAACTCTATAAAGTGATTTTTTTATGCCGATCTGGGGCGCAGCATTCCCAGGAGAAACGGCGTCCAAGGTAACGTTTTATTCGTTATAATTTTTTTTTAGTTTCGGCACTGGCGAGCGAAGCGACAACTGAAAGGACCTGGTTTTATTCATTCAGTGCCAGCAACTGTTGGTGAATTGCTGTTGGGATGGCTGCAGTTTCTAGTAATTCATCGTTACTGGTGCCTAGTTGACCATCTTTGCTTAAGAATATTTTCCAGACATCGGTTAGTTTGCCATCTATTTTTGTTTTCTGGCCCTGGACACCTATTGCGGCTGCGGGGTGGGCTGAACAGGCATTGGGACAGCCGGATACTTTGATGCCGGTGATGATTTTCCGTAGCAGTTCGTCTCTTTTTTCACTTCCAAGTGGGAACAACTGATCCAGCTCGGCGGCGATCTTATCCGCCATGGTCGGTGAATCAAGGATGCCGATTTTGCAGACGGTTGCGCCGATACAACAGGTCAGATTGCCTTTGAATGATTTCAACCGCAGATCAAGTTCAGCGAATTCACTGCCGAGGGTATCATAAAGACAGGGCAGGGCGGAACGGTGCAATGGCAGCACCATATTCTGCTGCTGGGTCAATCTGACAAATGATGTTCCGAACTGTTCGGCCAGGTTTGCAAGTTTCGTCAGCTGGTTTGCGGTCAGATTGCCGTGAGGAACATAGATGGTGGTCATTGCGACAGTGTTATTAAGGTTTACTGATACTGCGGCATGTTGTTGCCAGGCTGAACATTCAGCCGTTGGGGTTTGTGCGGCAAATTCCTTCAATTCAAGTGTTGGCGAGTTGAGGTCGGCCGGTAATTTGTTGGCGAAGGCTTCGGCTGCGGTAAAATATTGCTGAAACAGTTCAACAAATTTTTCTTCACCGATATTTTTTACAATAAATCTTATCCGTGCCTGATTGCGGTTTTCGCGGTTACCATGATCGTAGAACAGTTCATTCATAGCGACTGCGCAACGGATAAACTCACCAGCCGGGATAAAGTCAAACAGTTTTACCCCCAGCGCACTGTAACGTCCCATGCCACCGCCACCAT
Source organism: Victivallaceae bacterium (assembly GCA_021647315.1). GTDB lineage: Bacteria > Verrucomicrobiota > Lentisphaeria > Victivallales > Victivallaceae > JAKIUY01. The sequence goes on along the minus strand of JAKIUY010000153.1, from coordinate 1,196 downwards.
AGACCTCAAAGCCCTGAACGCCATTCTGTTCAGTCGCGATCAAACCTAAATCCTGGAGCAGTGCGTTGCCACGTTCCGATTGTTTGGCAAAGATACCGATTTTATATTTACGCGGCAGCTGAAAGGCATGTTCGTACTGCTGTAGAAAACTGTTCAGTCCGATGATATAGGGCAGAACATCAAATGGTGCCGGTTCATCGGTAAAACCGCTGTCCGGTGACATCAGAATATTTCTGTAGGTATTGCCACCGCCGCCTTTGAACGGCAGCGCACATGCTCCACACTGTTTCACTGCGTCATAGATATTTTCCGGTGCGATGTCATGCAGTTGAATGTCCTGCCGGGATGTGAGATGAACATGTCCGCCATTATGGCTTTCAACCACCTTGGCGAGGCCACGGAGCTGTTGAGTTGTAATATGTCCGCCGGCTACCCGGACACGTAGCATGAAGAGCTCATTGCGCTGCTGGTAGATACCGAATGGTGCCGCTTCGTGTTTAAGATCGGACGCACTGATTTCGCCCTGAATAAATTGTCCGACTGCCGCTTTCAGTTCTAAATGTGATTTGTTCAGTTCAGTACTCATAATAGTTCAATTCCAAATTAGTTTATCCGCATAGTAAAGATTGTCATAAATATAAACGCATAAATTACACTATCAAGCTCATTTATGTATAATATTGGACAGTTTTTTTACACAATGACTCGTTGTTTAATGCACTGAATGAGCATCATACTCCCTGCTCACACCGCTAAAATGAAAAGTCCAAATTAAACGCCCTGAGAACGGACTGCAATGTGTGAGCGACGTCCTCGTCGCGAACTTAATCTTTATCCGCAAGCTACAGTTTTCTTCTCGGCAGGGATGCCGGTCCCACATTAAAAGGGAGTTTAACTTGGATTTTTTTATTTACGCCCTAATCAGGTGGCACCTGAAGGCAGGTACCGCTTCAAACTCTGCTACGGAAGCGGGTGTGAATAAGTAATTATTTTGATATATTGATTGTTAGTGTTGTTTGTATTCCTTTATATCTGTATTGATTATGCGGCATAGTGCAGGTCAAAGCATAAAATCGTTAATTGAAAAGTTAAATGCACGTTTGTCAGATTAAACGCATCTTACTTATGGAAATGTGTGCATTAACTCTGACACTCTGGACGAGGTGACATACATTTTCCCTTTTATAGGATCAAAT
>JAKIUY010000017.1 GCA_021647315.1 Victivallaceae bacterium | reverse complement strand
TATGTTGACTTAATTAAAAATAATGGTAATGTAGAAAATTGTAGTCTTAATGAGAATCCTTCAATTGCTAAAAAATGAGATTATAAAATACGGGGGCATATTACCGTCAGGGAATATACCCGTATTTAGCAATGTCACGAAGTGAAGATTGGAATAATCTTTCATTGGCTAAATGTTGTTCTAGGATAGCTTGATATTTTGCGATAGCCTGTCTATCTTTTTTGGGTGTTTGAGAAAGTCTCCTCGCATCATTATAGAGTTCCTTTATTGTTTGTTTGCTCTCTTCAGCTAAACTTGCTGTGTTATGAACAAACGAAAAAGCGATAAATAAACTAACGTACGAGATTAATTTATAAATATGACGATGATTATGAGATATTAATAATTTCATGTTTCCCTATTAATTGTTTTATTTCATTTGTCGCTACGCTGTAGGTTTTTCCATCCAGTAGCTTGCGATATTCTGGTGAAAAGCCCCCGTTGGGGCAGTATATGACCCAACGCTACTGCTAATCTAATACCGTTTTGCGATCTAAAAGCTATTAAAGAGCTACGCAGTTGAACTTAAACAGGCGCAGTAAACTAGCTAAAATAATGCACTTGTGCATAATCACTTAATTGTGTGTCCGTGCATAGTTTTCTGCCCACTGCAAGTTATAGTTGCTAATTGTGCTCGGAGATCGACACTCGAAGAGGACGGTGAGTAAAACTACTAGATTTATTCCAGTATCCAGCACCCAGCCCTACATCGCTTTAGGTATACCAATAGTCAGGGTTTTCAGACCGTCGGCAAGTACCATTCTTACGCGGTGGCAGATTGCGAGCCTGATGTCGCGTACCGCGGCACTGTTTTCACTGATCAATACCGGGCATTCACGATAGAAACGGTTAAAGGCTTTTGCTAAATCAAGCAGGTAGTTGACTAGGACTGAACAATCTTTACGTTCAGCTGCCAATTGTAACACTTGCGGATAGAGGAATGCGGTGGCTGAAAGTGATTTTTCGGCTTCTGAATCGGCCAGAGACCAGTCAAGGTTATCGGTGAGTTTGATTCCCTGTGCGGCCGCTTTGCGTTCGATTGAACTTATTCTGGCACAGGCATATTGGACATACGGACCGGTGTCACCTTCAAATTTGACTGAAGCCTCCGGGTCGAACATCATGGTTGTTTTGGGGTTGAATTTCAATAACATGAATTTCAGAGCGCCCATACCGATGATTTCTGAACGTTCATCGATATCTTCAGGAATATCTTCTCCACAACGTTCGAGGGTAGATTTTTTTGCCAGTTCAACCATATTCTCGAACAGGTCGTCGGCATCGACAACGGTGCCTTCACGGCTTTTCATTTTGCCGCTTGGCAGGTTGACCATTCCATAGGCGAGATGGAAGAGATTATCTGCCCAGTCATAGCCCATTTTTTTCAGGATAGCGAAGAGTACTTTGAAGTGAAAAATCTGTTCATCGCCAACGACCCAGATCTGTTCATCCGGCTGGTAATCTTCATATTTTTTCAGCGTAGTACCGATGTCCTGAGTAATGTAAACACTGGTGCCGTCTGAACGCAATACAACTTTTTCACCCAGTTTGCCGAGTTCAGCGATAATTGCTCCGTCAGCGCGGGGAGTGAAAATGCCGTTGTCAACGCCTTGACTGATTAAATCTTTGCCGAGCAGATAGGTGTTACTTTCCAGATAGGTATGGTCAAACTTAATGCCCATTCGGCGGTAGGTTTCATCAAACCCGGCGAAGACCCATTTGTTCATTTTTAGCCAGAGTTCGCGTACGGCTGGGTCGTTGTTTTCCCAGTCCTGAAGCATTTTCTGGGTTGCCTGACCGAGTTCTGTTTCGAGGAACAGATCTTCATTACTCTTGTCAGCCAGTTCAGGTTTAGCTTTTTTCAGTTCAGTTAACTCTTCATTCAGCAGGTTGTTATATTTCACATAAAATTTTCCGACCAGATGGTCACCTTTGATGCCACTGTTTTCAGGAGTTATGCCGTTGCCGAGGCGTTGATATGCCAACATTGATTTACAGATATGAATACCGCGGTCATTGACCAGGTTAATCGGTTTTACGTCGTGCCCAACCCGTGCCAGCAGTGCAGCTAGCGACATGCCCAAGGTATTGTTACGCACATGACCGAGATGCTGCGGTTTATTGGTGTTAGGGGCTGAATACTCAATAACTATTTTTTTACGTTTTGTTTCAGGTAACACTACAGCATTCAGTAATGCATCAATATCACCCAGTGAACTGCGGTGAATTGCCGCTGCGGTCAGGGTTACATTGACAAATGCTTTGACTTTTTCTGCCTGCGCTACATCTTCATGGCTGTTGAGCATTTCTACTGCCGCACCCGCTATTTTATCGGGAGATGATTTTAGCGGTTTTGCCAGCCTGAAACAGTTAAGAGTAATATCACCGTTCATGCCCGGAGGACACTTTTCGGTGCTGATAGTAAAATCTTCGGCAAGCTTTGCCTGCGGGAATGCTTTAACAAAAAAATCCCGCAAATCATCGATACATTTAAAATTTAACATGTCATTCCTAATGGTGTGAAAAAATCCGTTCAGGGGCATGGTAGAGGGCTACACCTAATTCATTGGCACGTTTGATGACATCGGCATCGCGCAGTGAACCGGCTGGAGATATAATTGCCGTTATGCCCGCCGCCGCTGCGACTTCGACGGCATCCGCGAATGGGAAAAACCCATCACTGGACATCGTTGAACCGGTAAGGGTTTCATCCCCTGAATATTTATCTTTGAATTTGGCGATAGCCTGTTCGACCGCCCCGACCCGATCCTGTTCACCGGTTCCGACTGCCAGAGTTTGGCCATTTTTAACAATAACTACGCCATTTGAGCGGACACTGAGGTTGGTGTACCAACCGAATAGAAGATCTTCGAGCTGTGCTTTGCTGGCAGGAACAGTTGAAGTCTGAGCTCCGACACGTTTGCTTTCGGCTGTAGCAATTTTCAGATCATCAATGCCTTTAATGGCAGTCAGCAATGGTGCGGCGATAACCACTGAACCATCAGCTAATACCTTCATTGAGTTATATTTGGCATCAACAGCTTCATCGACATATTTAGGCAGTTTATTCAGGTCGCCGCATTGGATAATTCTGATATGTCTGTTGAGTTTGAAACGTTCGTTATCATTGAATAGTTCAACTACGCCGTTAGCGTAGGCTGGGGCAACGACACATTCGACGAATGTTCCCATGATTTCTTCAGCTGTTGCCAGGTCAAGTTCAACATTGAAGGCGACAGCGCTACCGAATGCGGCGCGGGAATCGGCATCACGGGCTTTGCGGTAGACATCGATAAGCTCTTCACCGCAACGCTGGACGGCCGCGCCGCTGGGGTTGACATGTTTCATCACCGCGCAGGCTGGAGTATCAAAGAATTTAACGATATTCATGGCATAAGAAATGTCTTCTAAATTGGTCTGTGACAGGCCACTTTTACCATCTTTTAAAATTTTCATATCACCGACGGGAGAACATTCATTCAGTGGTTTATAAAATGCCGCCGGCTGATGTGGATTGGTGCCGTAACGCAGGTCGTTAACTTTGACATAGTCGCGACCGTTAATGACGGTCGTACTCGGAAAATCTCCGATATTTTTCGAAAGATATGAATTACGGTTCAAACTGTTGTCAGCCATGATAAAAGTTCCTTGATGTTTTCTTTAAATTGGGTTACGATTTTATTTGCGGTTAATATAGCATCGTGTTGATTGCTTTTCTATATGAGATAGAGTGAAATTGATGACTGAAATTTTAACAGGCATGGAGTGCTGTATCTGACTATTCCACACATATTTATTCTCTCTATTTTTTACTTTTGGGTAATCATCTGCAACAGTTTTCGGGCGGCTTCACTTTCGGCCTGTTTGCGGTTGCCGGCTTCTCCGCTGGCACTGATATTAGGGACGGCGATAAATACATTGACTAGATAACGTGGACTGTGGTCCGGGCCGGTAGTTTTAATGATACTGTATTCAGGTGGACAGTTCCATTGGCGTCGGGCAAATTCCTGAAGGTCACCTTTGGGATTCAGGGTGCTTAATAACTGTGTCGGTTCAGGGAATACCTCTTCAATCAGCGGAATGATAAACTGTTTAGTGCGTTCAAGTCCGGCATCCAGATAGAGTGCGCCGGTCAATGATTCAAAGAGATCAGCCAAACTTGAGTCGCGGTCACAACCACCGGTTTCCTTTTCGCCCTTACCGATGATGAAAAATTTTCCCAGGTCTATTTTTCTTGACAGTTTTGCCAACGCATCCTGTTGCACCATGGCTGAGCGCATTTTTGTCATTTTACCTTCCTGCGCTTCAGGGTAGCGTTTGAAAAGATATTCAGATAGAATGATTTCAAGCACGGCATCGCCGAGGAATTCAAGGCGTTGATTATCGTATGACAGATTATTTTCAGCTGAATAGGAGCGATGTGTCAGTCCGCAACGCAACAGAGCTTTATCATTAAACTCATAACCTATAACTTGTTTAATTTTTTCAATATCCGGGACCACTTTTCATTCCTTAATTACTAAACTTTTCCAGTTTTTCTGAGTACGAATAAACTATAATCTACTGTTTATAATCTTTCCTTGCAATCTCATATATAAAAAAACAGGCGAACTTTAGCAGAGTTGATATGTTTTTGGAGGCAATTTCAAAACTCTCCACGGCAGATTTTTGATTTTGAACGGCGTCTTATGATTTTGAGCTCATTTACATACCTGCGGGCATGCTCAATCGCACAAAAATCAAAATCCGCTCATCCAAAACACTAAAAATCATGCTCGCGTTGGAGTTTTGAAATTACCTCTTTGGTAAAAAAGTTAAGCTTCTTCCGGCTCAAAGTATAGTTATCTGTCGTCTGGGCTTTCTTTGAATTTATTCCATGCTTCTGATGAATATTTATTGTCAGCCAGGGATTGAGCCTCTGCAAGAAATGCCGAGGTGGCTTTATATTGACTGAATTTAATATCAAGCTCGGTTTCAAAGCCGCTAACCAATTGTTCGCGGAGGAGGTTATTGTCATTATTCGCGGCTGATTGTGAGATACTGCCTTGATGGAGAATGCCGTTACGGGTTCGACGCTGAGCTGAACCCGCATATTTTTCCCCGTCACCGATTACATCATAACGGGTTGGGGTGATAAAACACTGCATGGTGGCACGGTCTACCGGTGGTGAATCATCGGTTGCCAGAGTCACGGTGATGCCGAAATACTCCAGAGCTCGTTTTACTGCCTGATGCAGGATATGATAACTTTCAATCCGGTTCATGGCGCAGATCTGATGTGCTGGTGGAATAACTACAGTATAGGTCAAGTCATTGCCGTGGTCAACAATACCGCCACCGGTCATGCGACGGACGATGCTGTAATCTTGAGGCTTCGAAGGATAATGCTGTACATAACCGAAGCTTACTGTTGGGCAATTCCAGGCATAAATGCGAAGCACTGGGATATTATTTTCCGCGCTATATTTTAACAGCAGTTCATCAATTGCCATGTTGAGCCATGGCGAATGTGCTTCATCCAGCCACAACAACCATTCTTGTGTCATTTCTGTTTATTCCGTTTTTTGCGTTTCAGGAAGCGATCAATAATTTTATCAAGCCGTTTCCGGTCAAAAATAAAATCTGAGTGATTGCTGTAATATTTTGTAAAATAATCGGTTATTTCCCCGCGGTCATAGACAATATTTACCACTTTGCCAGGGCTTAACCAGGATGATATCAGCCGCGCCATATCGATATAGATAAATTCAGTTGGAGTCGGTGAATTTAAAATCATTATTCCATCAAGATCCCAGAAGCCGACAATAAAATGCGAATTATGGCGGCGACAGCAGATATTGCTGACCTTCAGATCATTATGACGTATACCCGCATGATGCATTTTTGCCAGATAACCGGTAATAGTATCACAAAATTCTTTAAACATATCGGTGTCATGATAAAGCAGTTCAAAATATTCTTTTGCGCTCAGGCAGTTATCCCAGTATTCATGAAAAACATAGGAACTGCCGGGAATAATGGAAAATTTGCGTTTTGATAGTATTGCCAATATATCCGGAGTGGGAATATTAAGTTGCTTAAGTTTTTGTACTGCTTTAAATACTCGGAATGGCCGAGTTGCCCGGAACAGGTAACGTAAAGTATAGCGCAGGCTTTTATTATTATAGCGTTTGATGAATATTTTTCTATTGTCATTCAGTTCGGCTATTGCAACCTTGGTCGAGATAGAGTCCTTCAGACTGACTCCGGCATTGAGATAGTCATCTGGATGATGAAGGCATGGCAGCAGTGATGATTTCATGCTGTTGATTATCATGCCCTTTCCGCCAGGGCAACTGAATTTACTATAGTTATCGTCAGTCATAAATTTTGAGTGAGCCTTTTTTATGTGGGATCGACATCCTTGTCGAGAATAAAACGGTGAACTTGCATATAACAGTTCTGTTCGTGACGGGGTGTCACGCCTATTCTAAAAATCAGTTGCCTAGTGTCGCTTGCCATAAGTTCCTATGCCATCTAGTCCATGACGGACTGATAAAAAAAGCTCAAGGGACTTTCGCCCTCCATCGTTAAGATGGATTTTGATGCTGGAGGGCGAGACTTGCAAAGCCACGTATGAAATCACGTGGTCGAGCCGAAAAAAGAGGGTAGAGTTATTTACGCCGAACGACACTAGGTGTTTAAATTATGAAGCCAAGCATTCTGCAGTAGAATGCTTTGCTTCAATTTGACTTACAGGCTTGCTACTACCAAGTCTCCGACTTCAGAAGTAGAGTAACCCATTTTGCGAGCAGCCATTGATTCCATTTTATTGCCGGTTACATAGGCAACACTGGCGTCAATTGCGGCAGCCGCTTCAGCTTCGCCGAGGAAATCGAGCATCATCGCGCCGGCGGAAATTGCTGCCAGCGGGTTGATTACGCCCAAGCCGGTGTATTTAGGAGCAGAACCACCAATTGGTTCGAACATACTGACACCATTAGGATTGATATTACCACCAGCGGCAATACCCATTCCGCCCTGGGTCATCGCACCGAGGTCGGTGATAATATCACCGAAGATATTACCAGTGACGATAACGTCGAACCATTCAGGGTTTTTCACCATCCACATGCAGGTCGCGTCAACGTGGCAGTAGTCAGTTTTAACTTCAGGATAATCAGCGGCAACTTCATAGAAAGTTCTTTCCCAGAGACCGAATACATAGGTCAGGACATTAGTTTTACCGCAGAGCGTCAGCTGACCGATTTTACCTTCAGCGATATCAGCTTCACTCAGTCCGCGCCATGGATTTTCTTTAGTATGACGTTTTGAGACCTGTTCGAATGCAAAGCGCAGGCAGCGTTCAACCTGGAAATGGTTATAAACCATAGACTGAACAGCTACTTCATTATCGGTACCCTGCATAGAAACGCCACCGGTGCCGGTGTAGATACCGCCGGTATTTTCGCGAACGACTACATAGTCAATATCTTCAGGAGTTTTTCCCGCTAATGGAGTTTCAACTCCTGGATAAAGTTTTACTGGACGCAGATTTACGTACTGGTCAAGTTCAAAACGCAGTTTCAGCAGAATGCCCTTTTCGAGGATTCCGGGTTTAACATCGGGATGCCCGATAGCACCGAGAAATACAGCGTCAAATTGCTGCAGAGTTTCACCTGCATCGTCCGGCAACACATTGCCAGTCGCCAGATAGCGGTCGCCACCCCAGTCAAAATCTTCGGTCTCAATTGCAAAATTAAATTTTTCAGCTGCGGCGTTCAGAACTTTCATTCCTTCTGCAACAACTTCCGGTCCGGTCCCATCGCCCGGTAGGATAGCTATTTTGTATTTTTTGTCAGCCATTTTTATTCACCTATATGTTTGTTAGTTAAAAAAAATAATGGTTACTACTCACCTAGTTGCGCCTGTTCGTAGTTCCCACTTTAGTGGGGTTTTTCCGCACCTTTAGGTGCGTGGCAGCTCGCAAATACACCGCCTAAAGGCGGAACTACAAGCGGAATCGTACCTGAGTAGTAACAAATAATGTAAAAATCAAACTATTAATCTACATCCATTTACGGTGTTTTTCAAAAAAAGTGTAAGATTTATTGGAAAATTAAAAAAATCAGTAAAAGACTGATTGATAGGTCGGTTAAACTATGCTATATTTATTTTTAATTTTGATAGAGAGAAAGATTTCTGGTGGTCAGCAATTTAGGTACTCTCAAGAATATTAATCCGGGAGGCCAATATGGCTGAAGAAAAGAAAAACTCTGCATGGTGGAAAGAACTGTTAGTTGGGCTGGTAATGCTTGCTGTGACGGGATATTTATATTGGGAATTTTACAGCTTTGAAAATGCCGCAGAGTCAACACGGAAAATGTCGAAGGTGCTTGCTGTAATCTATGATTCGGTGGGCAAAAACCTTACATGTGGCGCATTGGGTTCGATTGGTATTGTGCTCACTCTCGTAGGCATTAGTAATTTTATCAAAAGTAATAAAAAAGTTAAAGTTATACCTCATAAAACTCATCCTAATTTCAGCTTCAATCAGGAATAAGATTAGCTAGACCTTACTCGAAAAAGATGTCAAACCAGTAGCTTGCGATCTCCGAGCGCAAAAAGCAAAAGCTAATCAACCTCGAACGATCAAGTTGCTTGTCAGTGTTAAGCGAACCGGAAAACCTTTTCGGGCAGCGTCTAGCTAGACCAATAGTTGGTTAATATTTTAACCTAATAGGAATTTATATTTTCGCTAGTAGTTTGCGACATCCTTGGCGCATACCCCCTTATCCCCATAAAGGGAAAAAGGGGCATAATGTTTTCGAATAAAGGCTATAAAACTCAGGAGGCTTAGCATGGCAAGTTCAGAACAGAAACGGCAACAGAAATTGGCAAAGAAACGTCAGCGGGAAAATAATAAAAAACGTGATGCTGCCAGAGCGAAGTTAAAAATGACCGATGCCGGGATGCTTGACACTGCACTTGATTTTCCAATAAATGAGTGTTTTGTCGAGAATACGCTTGCCCAAGGTATGGCTACGATTACTGTTTCTAGAAAAACAACTTTTGGTTTTAAGGCTACGGCTGTTTTTATATTAGACTCTTTCTGCCTTGGAGTGAAAAATTGTTTTCTTCGTATTGTTGTTAATTCAGAGTCAACGCCGATACGAGATAGTCAAGAGCCTTGGTCGCCTGAAGATACAAAAAAATTGATGCTTGATGGCGTTGCCTACGCTAAATTATTGGGTTTTTTGCCACATAAAGATTTCAAAAAGTCCTTCAGAATTTTTGATGGTATTGATGAAACACGTTCAGTTAGAGAATTTGAATTTGGCAGTGGCGGCAAACCTATGTTTATTGCAGGTCCATTTGATTCTCCAGCAAGATGTAAAGAGGTAATCAAAACTTTAAACGAGCACTGCGGTGAAGGAAATTCTCATTTTATAATGCCAAGTCCTGATAATATGGAACTTGATGATGCTTTAGGACGTTGGGCTGGTTCTGAAGTGTTTTAAAATCATGTTATCCAGAAAAAAAATATTTATTGGGATTGCTTTACTTGCATTGGCTTATGGTATCTATCTCCGGTTAATAAACCTTGAACGACCATTGATATATGATGAAGTCTGGGGCCTGATGAACTGGATAGTTAAGCCGGTCAGTGAAATACTGACGCTGTTTAATAATCAGAACAACCATCCGCTCAATTCTGTTTTTATGAAGCTATCCAACTTCATGTTTGGCCGTTCGCTGATTATGATGCGGATGCATAGTTTTGCCGCAGGTATATTAATTCCGCTTTTTTCCGGTGCTATCGCCTGGCATCTGACCAGAAAACGGTTTATTGCGGCTGTAACAATTATATTATGTTCACTGCATTCAGGACTGATATATTATTCACATGTCGCAAGAGGTTACTCGGTTCAGACCGCAGCTATTATGCTATTTATTCTTCTGGTGCTGGTTTACAATGACAGCAGTAAAAAAACAGGCAGAAAAGCAATATATCTTGTTGTCGGGATGATTGGCTGTTTTGTTATCGCCTGTTTTGCCCTGTCTACAGCAATTCTCTATTTATCCGCAATTATGGTAATGCATGTTATCTGTATCCTATTATTGGCATGGCAGCGTAGCAATAGCAAGCTGTTTGAAATGGGCACTTCTGCTGTTGTAAATAATTCAGTTCTGGTGAGTGGTTATGCTGTAATTACCCTGTTTGCGGCCTGGATGTATCTTGGGCATTATGCTCAATTCAAGTCAGCTGTTCCGGCTGGCGGAGGTTTTTACATCAATAGTTTTGCGGATATTTTAAGTTTTTTGTCAGAAATGGGTAAATCATTGCTGCCATGGCTTGTGTGGTGTAGTGCTCTGCTCTGTTTTAGATTTAAGAAGTATCGGCTCCTTGGTCTGATGACTAGCTGTTATATTTTACCGGCTTTTCTATCCGGTGTTTTTATCAAAGTTGGGCCACCAAGAGTTTATCTGCCTTTAGTTCCAGTTATTATTATTGCGGCATCGGCAGGGGTCTACTCGTTGACTATGGTAGATAAAAAATGGAGCAGACCGTTGCAGATTATATTACCTTTACTGCTGGTTATGTTTTTAATCTTTTCATTGCCTGAACGATATTTAAAATGGGCGGCAATTGACTGGAGTAATATTATTTCAGATGTCAACAGTAAATTTCCAGAACATAAAAGTTATAGATGTTATCCGGCTAATGAAACTTTGCCGATTTCAGCTTCTTTGCCAGATGAAGTAAAAAATAATATTAAACCTATTTACGACGGCATGTTATTTATAAACTTTGGTCGTGATCAGAGAATAAAAGGTCTTAACAATAAAAACGGTGTTGGAGAGGTTGAATTCCACTCTTCTGAATCCCCGCCGTTAGTTAAATTTTCACAGATTAATGCTAATGTATATGTACTGAAAAAGGTCGTTGCAGGCAGTGCAATTAAATCCAATATTATTTTTGCTGAGATTCCCCTGCAGGATCTAAAAACCGCAAGAGCTGCTGTCGGTTTCTTAAGAACCCAGGGCACTGAATGGTATTTGTTGAATTGTTGGTTTAAGCCTATCAGAATGTCGCAAACTGGGGGAAAACTGGTTTCATATCAATTGATTTCAGATAGCAGTAAATTGTCCGTTGCCGAATTACTGGAGATAGAGCAAAGAAGTTTTGACCGGGTAAGGTTCTTCTGGTTGTCTAGTGAAGTTAAGCCTGACAACCGGTGATGTTTCAATTAATATAGAAAAACTGGATTACATTATTGCTACGTTTTTCTATGTCAAGTAATTTTTCTTTAGATAAGCTGTAATCATTGGTTGCCAGAATAAAATAGCGAATGGGTTGTTGCTGTTTATCGTATAATGCTACCTTAGACAGCCAACTGTTAACTACCCCCCATGTTATATTGCTTTCATAGATTAAATGACCATAAGCTGCTTTGGCCATTCGCGGTCTGTTGGGGTGAATATAGGCAATGACAATATTACGGTTTAATTTTGTGGTGTAGGTGAGCTTTTCTATGCCGTAAATATCAACATTAACCCCTGCTAACTGCTTGGTTAAAGGTTTGATTGCGCTGTTTACATCTAGAGTTTGCTGTGAGCCTTTATTGTCGGTTATGCTGATTCCACCCGGTTGAGCTATCTGGACAAATTTACCCGGCTGAACGACTCGGCGGCAGTTGTCAATGATTGCCTGCGGGCGATTGTTGAAACCGATTTCCAGACCGGCACAGGCCGGATAACTGATGAAATAATTGCTCTTTGGAAACGCTTGCTGTACAGCTTGCCAAATCTTTTTCCAATCTGGCGGCTGCCAGTCATTCAGGGTCGAAAACAGCTTGTAAGAGCAGAAAACAATGAATGCACTAACTGCTATGATAACTGCTTTTTTAGCTGTTTTACGGTTGCTTACCCATTGAATTATCATTGCCATCGTACCCGCCGCCGCAATATTTATCAGCGGGATAAGCGGTAGATAAGTTCGTGGCGGCCCGCCGCGCAACAGTAGCGTGGAGCAGATTAAAAACAGTATGATAAACAGATATGCCACCGCCCATTTACGCCATGATTTCTTTATAAACATCAGCAGTGGAACCAACGGGAGGACATAGCCGTTGAATTTTGGCAAGAACTGCTTGAGGTAGTCCAGTAAGACAGCTATTGAATTGATTTCAGTGCCGAATTGCTGACCGGCTTTGAATTTCGCATAATTGCTTAAATACCAGATTAGAGCAAAACTATAGATGATAGAGTAAGATATTATTAAATCACGGTTGTTTTTCAATAGTGATAAAAGCTGTTTGCCGGCATTTTGTGAACTGCTGTTCTGAAACTGTTGATTAAGCAGATAATACCAGTGAATAAGCGCGATGGCTGTAATGAATAGAATTGATGGCGAGAGGGTCAGAATAGCGGCGACAGCGGCTATCGGGAATGCTGTCAGCAGGATTATTTTTGGTAGATAACTTAATGTCTTTCGATGGTTTTCGTAGAGTACTATTGTTAAAATCAGCAGTGTCAGCAAAAAAGTTTGCAGCATATAGCCGCGTCCGGTTTGGGAATAGTGAATTAGAGCACCGCTGAATGAACATAATGCAACTGTTGTTACCACCGCAAAACGATTTTTAAATATTTCCCAGGTCAGCCAGCCGGATGCAAGCAATACTCCGATGCCGCTGATCAATGCAAAGAGACGTAATGCGACCGGACTTGCGCCGAAGGTCATTACTGAATATTTTATTAATAGTGAATTCAGCGGATGATTGTTTGGTGTGCCCAGGTCACTGAATATTATTGAGTTGGGCTTTGATGCATAATTTGTCAAAGTCCATATTTCATCATACTCAAGTGCTTTGGTTGATAATTGATGACAACGCAGAGCTATACCGGCGGCAAACAATGCAAGCGTCACTAAAATCATTGCAATGGTTAGTTTATTAAACTTAGTAGTTAGGTTGCTGGTAGAGCGATAAACGGAATGTACCAGTTTGGCGCAGAGCTGTTCAAATGACCAGCCGTATGCGATGGCGGCTTTGGGCACTAGGCTGCTGGCGGTGAAACCTGGCAGATTATTTCCTTCCAGAACATAATATTGATTATCGGGCGAAATTATGAAATCTACCCGTAATATCCCTTCAGCACCGGTTGCCTTATAGTACTGCATCGCAATTTTTTCAGCTGCCTGCTGTTGTTGCTTTGAGATATTTTCAGGCGGACAGAGATATTGGGTTTCGCCTTGCTGGTGAGTATATTTTGCATCGTAGTCGTACATTTGTTCGGGCGGAATAATCTCTATCATCGGCAATGGTGTTTCATTGACGATGCCAATCGTACATTCAGTGCCGACGATATATTGTTCAACTAACAGTTCAGTTTCATCGAATTTGAACGCCTGATTGATAGCGGTATCCCACTCTTCAGCCGACTCAATCAGGACAATGCCGACTGTTGAACCTTCACGTGGTGGTTTGACAATGACCGGAAATTTAAGCTTTGGTGGCAGGGCAGGGGATTGCTGAGTTATTACTCCCCATGGGGGGGTCTGAATACCGACTTTATCCATTAACTGTTTGCTGGTTATTTTGTCGAAAACTGTTGCAGATGCTTCGCTGCCGCAACCGATAAATTTGATCTTTTCCTGTTCCAGTCGCCGTTGAAGTTCACCATTTTCGCCGAATCCGCCATGTAGCACAGGGAAGACTATAGCTGCATCACGCATCGCCTGCGTGACAGTCGGTGTGGTTATATCCACTTCGGTGACTTGATAACCGCATTTGCGCAGCGCATCCGCCACTGCATGCCCGGACTCAAGTGAAACCTCACGCTCACTGCTGTTGCCACCTTTCAAAACGGTTACTTTGGGTGCTGCTGGTGAATTTAGCAGCTGTTGTCTGGTCTGTTGATTGACAAATCTGTATTCAGGTTCCAGATAAAATCCGGTCTGCTCAATAACCCTGCATCGCACCTTTATCATCAGTTCCACAATGTCATGTTCAGTCGCATTGCCATGATTAACAATGAAGTTAGCATGAATATTACTGACTCCAGCGTCTCCACACCGTATTTTCTTGCATCCGGTCTGCTCAATCATTCGTCCAGCAGGATCTGTTGATGAAATATTTTTAAACGCGCAACCAGCAGTTAATCCTTTGGCATTAGTCTTACTGCGTTGCTGTAAAACCCCATGGATTTTTTTTGCCTCTTCTGCCGCATCTGACAGAGGGAGTTTTAATATTGCAGCAGTAATTATAACATCTTCGGGAATTGAACTTGAGCGGTAACCCCATTTGATGCCAGATTTATCGGCTGTCCATGGAGTTCCGTCACAATGAAGACCGCAAAGCTCTGACACAAATTGGCCGATGCTTTTACCGTTTGCACCGGCATTCATGCGAATGGCACCACCCATGGTTCCAGGGATGCCTGATAATTCAGCCAAACCGCCAAAACCATGTTCTGCGCCATATAAAATCAATGCAGATAAGCTTGTACCAGCACCAGCAGTAATATGAAAACGACCATGGCTGATGGTAGAAAAATTTGAGTTGTTAAGGCGGATAACAATTCCAGCATATTCATCATCCTGACCGATGATATTGCTGCCACCGCCAATAATCATAGATTTGAGCTCATTATTCGCGCAGTAATTAAGCAACTCAGCCAAGGCGATATCATTTTCAGGCTCGGCTAAGCAATTAATGCCACCGCCGATTTTCAGGCTGGTGATGTTCCGCCAGCCTAAATCATTACGAAATGATATCGCCGGGAAGCGTAATTTCAGCTCCTGGAGTGAAATATTCATTTTGCCAATTACCAGTTAAATTATATGTAGGGCGCACGGCCGTGCACACGTACATGATTAATTCCCCAATTTATCGCGCCATAGTTTTTAAACGAAGGCGGAGCCCCAATTTTCAATTTCCAATTTTCAATTTTCTAATACACATCTTTAGGGTCAAAGACCGGTTCACCCTGGACTGTAAGTTCATCACCTTCAAGTTTGCGGTAGAAACAGGTACGATGTCCGGTATGGCACGCCGCACCACCGAGCTGTTCAATTTTAAACACAACCGTATCGTCATCGCAATCGACCAGAATTTCTTTTATTTTCTGGACATTGCCGGATGATTCGCCTTTCATCCATAGTTTTTGGCGTGAACGGGTCCAGTAGGTTGCGTTACCGGTCTCCAGAGTCTTTTGCCATGACGCTTCGTTGATATAAGCGAGCATCAGAACTTCGCCGGTTTCATAATCCTGGGCAATGGCCGGAATAAGTCCGTCTGCACTTTTTGAAAAATCCAATTTAACCATAATAATCTGTCCTTTTAATAATTGTTAATTGCAGTAAAAGTAGCTAATTTTGTCCAGCTTTCAAGTGCCGGTGGGAAAAAAACGTTTTTTATTATAAAAAAATATTTTAAATTTTATTTATAACTATTTTGTTTTTAACTCTTTATATTAAAAACAAATATATTTGTATTGCATTATTAGGCAAGGTTTTTATTGTTTTTTTATTGATTTTTTGTTAAAATAGAGTAATGTTAGTGAGTGTTTAGGTAGATGGGGTGAATATTTGCGAATTTGAAAGTTTTATGATGAAGGTAATCTATGGCAAATTACAAGATCAAATGCGAAATTGTTAATATTATTAATAATACTTACGGATGTTCACAGGTAGGACAGGTGTTTGTATTTAGATCACGAACCCCGGATGGCATGTGTGCAAAAGCATTTGCGACAATTTATCCTATTGCATTGGCTATGAGATTTTCTGAATCAGTTGGTTGGGAGGACGAGCAGGGGCATGTCGATATCACCTGTCCCGACCAGGATGTCGTTTATCGTTTGTCGAGAATCAAACCACTCAGTAAACCTATATCGGGAAAAGGCGAAGTTGGCGATATTTATGAGCAGGACAGCTCCACTAGGCTAGGCAATTGCTGGGCTAAAAAATAATTTGCCATTTTTCTGCATAAATTTTCTTCTCTATTATTTGGAGCAATGCACATGGGCAGCACCACAGATAATTTTAACTTCAGCAATATCCGCAATATTGGTGTTATTGCCCATATCGATGCTGGCAAGACCACTATCACTGAAAGATTCCTCTACTATTCAGGTAAAACTCACCGTATCGGTGATATTGACAGTGGCAGTACGGTAATGGACTATCTGGATGAAGAACGGAAGCGTGGGATTACTATTGTTGCCGCCGCTGCATCATTTAACTGGGATAAATACCTTATTCACCTGATTGACACGCCTGGACATATCGATTTTACCGCAGAGGTTGAGCGTTCGATTCGGGTCAGTGATGGTGCGGTTGTGGTTTTCAGTGGTGTCGAGGGAGTTGAAGCGCAGAGTGAAAAAGTGTGGCGTCAGTCTGTTCATTATAATGTGCCGAAAATTGCTTTTATTAATAAACTCGATCGGCTTGGTGCATCATTCGAACGCTGTTTCTCTGAAATCAAAACAAAATTTCCGGATGTTATACCGATTGCATTTCACTATCCGGTCGGTATTGAATCCGAGTTTTCCGCTGTAGTTGATTTGATGGAGATGAAACTGCTCAAGTTTGAAGGTGATGACGGCACTGAGGTCGTTGAATTGCCAATTCCCGATGCGTTGACTGATGAATGTGAATTTGCGCGTGAAGAATTGCTCTCCTCGGTTGCCGACCTGTCGGAAGTTGTTGCCGATTATTATCTGGCGGAAAAAACAATCCCCCTGGAATTTCTTAAAAACGAAATACGCAAATATGTTGTCTGTGGTGTGATCTGTCCGGTTTTTGCCGGCTCAGCTAAGAAAAATATCGGTATTCAGCCGATTATGGATGCAATAATTGATTATTTGCCCAGTCCGGAAGACCGGGAGGCATTTTTGGGACACAACCCGAAGAGTGGTGATGAAATTAACGGTTCTCTGCATGATTCCGCTTTTGCCGGGCTGATTTTCAAAGTGGTCGCCAGCGGCAGCGCGGATCTGCTCTATTTGCGGACATATTCCGGTACGCTTGCCCTGAATGATTCGCTGATTAACCCGCGTACTAAAGAACAGGTTAAAATAAAACGCTTGCTGAGACTTTATTCCAGAAATATCGAGTCCATAGAAAAGGTCGGTGCTGGTGATATTATTGGCGTTATCGGACCCAAAAATAGTTTTACCGGTGATACTTTATGTTCACATAATCACCAGATTATGCTGGAAGAAATAACTTTCCCGGAACCGGTTATCTCAATGGCGGTTGAACCTCGTTCCATTAAAGATAAGGATAAACTCCACAACTGTCTTGAGATGTTATGCAGGGAAGATCCAACCTTGAATATGCAAAGACATGAGACTACCGGACAGCTTATTCTTTCAGGTATGGGCGAACTTCATCTTGAAATTAATCGCAACCGGATTAAAAATGAATTCTCTATTGAAGCACGTTACGGTAAACCTCGGGTCGCTTTCAGGGAAACACTTGAAACCTCTTGTAGCATAACCGGGATATTTAACAAAACACTCGGCGATACCGAACTTTATACCGAGGTCGATATTCAGCTTGAGATTGTCAGCTCAGATGATGGCATAAAAGTTGATTCGACTTTGGGCAAACGACAGGATTTGCCATTAAATTGGAAAAATTCTGCGACTGATACATTAATGGCTGGACTGAAAACTGGCGGTAATCTTGGTTACTCGCTGATTCATATCAGCGGTACGGTTACTGATATTCGCGGGGTGCCGGATAAAACAACCGAAGGTTCGATTGCCGGGGCTGTTATGGATGCGATCAGTCAGGCGATACGCCGGGGAACAAAACTGCTGGAACCGCTGATGAAACTGGATATTACTGCGCCTGAAGAAGTTATTGGAGAAATTACCGGTTACCTGCAGATAAGGCGTGCAATTATTCATCATATCGGCAACAATCCTGATGGTAAGACCTTGAGCTGTGAAGTGCCGTTGGCTGAAATGTTCGGATTCAGTTCCGCATTACCCAAACTTTCAGGCGGTCGTGCTTCGTTCAGCATGGAACCGCATGGCTATCAGGAAATATCGCTGGCTGAACTTCAGAAACTGGGCAATGATAATATCCTGCTCCATTGAATTACCGCAAAACTCTCTTTTACACGTTGAAAAAGCTCTGCCTGAATACTACATTCTAAGTTGAACTTTAAATATTTAATTAATATCAGTCTGGATACTTAATTTTTATTTTCGCGTTTGGAACTTAAAATGCTGAAAAATAAATTACAGCCTGCCAGAACGGGTATAACATCGGAGCAAAACTTTAATGAAAACGCTTAATATCTATGTCACTAGAGGCTTTCTTGGGACTTTTTGTATGGCACTCGGTATTCTGACTTTTGGCATGATGGGCGCGCGACTGGTCAAGGTATTTGAACTGCTGTCACAGGGCATGCCGCTCGGTAGCGTGTTACTTTTTATTGCATACTCATTGCCTATCGTGCTTTCATACACCATTCCATGGGCGGTGCTGGTCTCGGTAATGCTGGTATTCGGACGCCTTTCGGCGGATACCGAAATAACTGCGATGCGGGCCTGTGGAATCTCGGTTCTTCAGATCATTTCACCGATCTTGATGATAACGTTTATGTTGACCATTATCTGTTTTTATATTCAAACGATGGTTGGACAGCATTATCTTGGTGAGGCGCGAACTAATATAAAAAATACCGCAATCAGCCACCCGCTATCGGTTTTTGAACCTGGACGGCCGATGAATTTTGATAATAATATTATTTATATTGAAGACCGGGTTGGCGAGAACCGGATAAAAGGGGTGCAGATATTCACGATGAACCGGGCTGGAACTCGTGCGCTTCGGGATATTACTGCACCGGAAGGTGAAATTCTTGTGGACAAAGGGACTCAGAAGATTAAAATTATTCTTTATGACTGTAATATAATTGACAAAAGCGCTGATCCGCCATCACGGGTATTTAATAAGAAGGTTGAGTTTTCAATAGACTACGGCAAGGGCTTTAATCGCAAAAATATTGGTAAACGTGCTAAATATATGACCTTGAATGAATTGCTCAGCCGGATAAGAATTGACAAGAAAATCGGTCGTAAGACGCTGAAGCTTGAAATTGAACTGAATCAACGGATCGCGATGTCGCTTGCCCCGATTGCATTTTTACTGCTCGGGCTGCCATTGGCGATTAGAACATCGCGGCGTGAAACTTCAATTAATCTTTTTCTCAGTATTATTATGGGGGGCGGGTTTTACCTGGCGGTGATAATTTTCAGGTCAATGGACACTATTCCGGCGATATATCCTCAATACCTGTTGTGGATTCCTAATTTTGTCTATCAGATTATCGGCACGGTATTGATTATAAGAATTACCAGACGGTAAAATTTAAAGATGATCGTAATCAAATATTTTTTTTCAGCTGTTGCCTTTTTAACAGCAATCCCGATACCGCAACATTGGCAGCTTAATGAGTATGCCGATGCACCCGAATACTATCTCTTTTTTCCGAAAATAGGTTTTTTAATTGGACTGCTTATTGCAGCTGTAGCATGGTTTATTGCACCGTTTATCGGCAATCGGGCAGGGGCACTGTTGCTATTGATTGCCTATTATCTGCTTACAGGAGCATTGCATCTTGATGGCGCGGCGGACTGCGCAGATGCTTTTTACGGGAAAAAAGATCAGAATACCATTCTCAGAATTATGAAAGATCCGACTGTCGGCACGATGGGCGCAGGCATGATTGTGATGATTCTCTTGATCAAGTATACTATGTTCAGTGATATTCCTTTGCTGAGTCTTTGTCTGGCACTGCCGTTTATTGTTATGCTGTCACGCGTTGCTCCACTGGCATTTATGCTGACCGGACGTTATGTCAGACAGAACGGCATTGCTTCCGGAACGATTTTTCCAGGTACCGGATCATTGATCATCGTAGTTAGTGGAACGTTTTTAATCAGCGGAGTTTTTCTTCCGTTACCAACGCTTGCCGCTCTCATCGTGGTCATAGTTTTTATTCTTTATTGCCGTAAAAAAATCGGCGGTTTTACTGGAGACTGTCTGGGGGCGGCAATTGAACTAAGTGAAATAGTTGCCCTTTTTATGTTACTGATAACAATTAATAACAACTGGTATAATGGCGCGTTTACCTGGTTGCATCGGCAGGTCAGTGCTGTTTTAACCTAAGAAAATTGTATTTTGACAGGCTGAACAGGATAAAACAGGATAAAGTAAAAAAATCTTGTCAATTTTGTCTGAAAAATTCCAGCAAAGCCGGTTATGTATAATTAGCAAATTTGGAGATGGATAATGATTTATAATAAATTTGGTAAAACCGGCATTGAAATATCAGCCCTGGGATTCGGTAGTATGCGTCTGCCGATGGTTCAGGACAGTGATAATAACAATCATGTCGATATGGACAAGGCAGTTGCAATGATGCGGCATGGCTTTGATCTCGGGATTAACTATGTTGATTCAGCCTATGGTTATTGTGCTTCTGAAAGTGAAATTGCGGTCGGTAAAGCTTTGAAAGGTTATCGTGATAAAGTCTATCTGTCAACTAAATTGCCGCTCGGTAATATTAAAGCAACTGGTGATTTTGATCGTCACTTAACAGAACAGCTGACCAAACTTGATGTTGATTATATTGATTTTTATCACTTCCATGGCGTTAGTAATGAGCGTCTGGAAAATGTTATCCTGAAATATAAACTGATTGATGAAGCTCTTAAGGCTAAATCGGCAGGTCTAATCCGTCATCTCTCTTTTTCGTTCCACGACAAACCGGAAATAATGAACAAAATTATTGATCTCGGTGTGTTCTCATCCGTTCTCTGTCAATATAATTTGCTTGACCGGACCAATGAGCCAGCTATTGCTTATGCAGTGGAACAGGGACTCGGTGTGGTTGGAATGGGCCCCGTCGGCGGCGGTCGACTCAGTTATCCCAGTGAATTTATGCAGGATTTGGTTGAACAGAACGTTTCAACTCCGGAACTCGCTTTGCGGTTTGTTATCAGTAACCCGAATATCCATTGCGCGTTATCCGGTATGGGGAACCTCCAGATGGTTGATGAGAATGTAAAAACTGCTTCTATCAGTGAACCGTTATCCAGTGATGAATTGCAGGGAATAGATGCGACGCTTAAACAGTGTCAATCGCTAGCGGATATTTACTGTACCGGTTGTGGCTATTGCATGCCATGCCCGCACGAGGTTAATATCCCGGCATGTTTTGCTGCTCTGATATTAAAAAAAGTCTATAAACTTGATGTCGCCGCCGTTGAACGTTATAATACTATAAAACCGGTAAACCAGGCTGCTGCTTGTGTTAAATGCGGTGCATGTGAAAAAAAATGTCCACAGAATATTCCAATCACCAAACGACTCAAAGAGACAACTGAAATCATTACACGAGCAGACAGAGCTGTCTGATTTGCCCTGCAAAGCGGGGAAGTTTGCTAGCCACGGTGCGTAAGCCCGTGGCATTCCATTCAAAAAAGTGACCAAGCCCCGCACCCGCACCTAAATTTTCTCAGTAGTATGACGGCTGCTCCTGCACCGTCTTTTACCATGCATCATAAAGCATGGTTACGCTCCTGCGGAGCGAATGTCTGCGCAGGAGCATCTGACTGACTTTTTTGACACAAATATAATTATGTCGAAAGTTTTGTACATGTCAGGCTCCAAGCACCTAAACACCCAACGCCCAACGCCCAACTCCCAATGTCTAACTCCTAACTCCTAACTCCTAACTCCTAACTCCTAACTCCTAACTCCCAACGCCCAATATCTAACGTCTAACGTCTAATGTCTAACGTCTTCCCCCCATTACGATAGGCATTCGGTGAGATGCCGAACGCCTGGCGGAAAACTTTACAAAAATAGTTATCATTACTGAAACCACATCGGTCCGCAATCTCCTTGACTGAGATCATTTCTGACTGAAGTAGGCGGATAGCGCGTTGCAGGCGCAGGTCCCGAATGAAATTTGCTGGTGATATACCCTGTGATGCTTTAAAGAGACGGCTGAAATGATAGCGGCTGTAACCGGATATTTTAGCCATATCTTCAATCGTTATCGGTTCATGCAAGTTTTCCAGGCAATAGTCGATAGTTTTGATAATTGTTTGTGGCGTGTGTCCTTTGCTGCCTTTTTGCGGCAATAACTCTTCAGCGATATTCATCACCATCTGATAGGCCAGTGAGGATGCCTGTAGCGGAGAAGTTATCTTGCCGGCTGCGGCCGACTGGAAAATATCAAACGCAATTTTTACTGCTGGTGAATTCGGTTTGAACTGTGCCACCGGTCCTATTATCCGGTTAAGTTCGTGCCAGATTCGCAACAGCTCACGGCCATTGAAGTTTATATAGATAAATTCCCAGTGGTCAGAGTCGGCAGGGAGAAAATAACAGTGATTATGCGGTAGGCTGAGCATCATGGCACTGCCCGGAGTAACTGGTGTCAATTTACCGTTATAATCAATCATACCGTTGCCGGAAATAGTGTATTGCCAGATGGCCAATTCCTGGCGTCCGCGGTTCATGCCGTGCCAACGATAATTATGGGATGTTTCGCACTGATAACCGCACCCTGAAATCATTGCATATAACGGTATAGTTTTTATTGGAAAAACCAGACTATAGTTATTATAAGATAAATTTTTTAATATATTCGACATCATAGTATATGGGGTTTGGGGTCAAACCTACACTTTGTTACTTTTGAGCTTGGTATTGAACCAGTTCCATGTTTTCCGCTACTGTACTGCAGGCAGGGTGAATTGGGGCTCAGAAGGTGCGACTCAAGCCTTTTTATGTGATTCACTCCTACGGAGTTATAAATTATTTTTATATTGACCACGGTTATCATCCGTGGCTACTTTTGCCTCATCCCTACGGGATTTTTTACAATTACACCTCAATTTTCTTTAGCATTGAACAGCCTTGATACTGCCGGAGCCTTTAACTGTGGCTGCGAGACCGTTTTTAGCTTATTGTTCTGCGTGTTGTAAAAAGATGTTTTTACCGGCATTTTGCTGAAGGTTGCTAATTCACCCGTTTTCAACCCGGTTGCGGCAATAAATTTTTCCCGGTCTTTCAGCGCTGACAGAGCCCAATGATTGATGTAGTTAATCAATCCGGCACTCTGGGGCAGTTTGCCGTGCCTGAATAACATATCATAAGCATCATTATCATGCCCGAGAATGACTAAAGCATTGCATTTGATCACAGCGGCGAGATTAAGCAACTGAATTCTTCTATCTGATGATACAGCAAGTTTTTGGGCTATAAGTGTCAGTTTATGTGCTGCATACATGGCGATTGCGCCGTGTCCGGCATAGTTAGCACAGGTTGCGTATGTCAGCCAGAATGCCGCTGTGCGTTGAAATTCCTTTGGTGTATGCTTGAATATTTCTCCACTCCATGACGTGGGTAGCTGGTGCTGGAAAATCAGCTGCCAATCACAGCTCAAATAAAATTTCACCGGTGATGACTTCAGCTCTTTTAGAAACAGATCGTGACTGCCGGAGCCTATTCCGGCTTTGTAGCCACGAATAACTCTCTGCATTGATGACTCATATTTAAGGTATGATTCGCCTTGGGTAATGCCATGCCAGGTGGAGTTGATAATCAGGTACATGCCGGTTTTGCGGTCAAGCTCGTTAATTAATTTTGCCGGGACTTTGCCGCCGTTATTAGCGGCAAGTTCAAGTAATATAAGTGATCTGACCGGCTTGCTGTCGGCGTTCAGCTGAGCCAGAGTAAGCATCGCCGGAATATATGAACGTTCTACTGCTTTGAGCAACCATTTTGCTGCTTCCGGCAGGTTTTGTTTATCTCGCATCAATTTTGCCAGTTTAAACTGGGCTTCAGGGTAACCTGTCAATGCCGCATGGCGATAGAGCGAAATAATTTTTTGCTTATCAGCACTCTTTTTACTGGCATTTTGCTGACGATCAGCCAGTTTAGTTATCGCTGGCGGATATTCTGCAGCAACGGCACTATTCAGCCATTTCATGGCAGGGGGCAGGTTTTTCTGTTTAAAATACTGTAACGCAAGATTGTATTGTGCCGGGGGATAATCTTTCATCGCCGCTTTAAGGAAGTAGTGACTGGCGCGGGATTGATTCTGTTTAACTCCAATACCGTCACGGTAGCATATCCCCAGTTGATTTATTGCCGGAGCAAAATTGCGGTGGATTCCGCGCCGGAAATAGTTGATGGCTTTGCCGTAATCTTTTTTTACCACAATACCAGATTTATAAAGCAGACCAAGATTGTATGCCGCATGAATATTGTTCTCTGAAGCCAGTTTGCGTAATTGCGGCAGAGAACGTTGATAATAGTCAACTGCAAGCGTGTAATCAGGTGTGGTATCACCATAGCCGTAACGATATAGCTCGCCCATGACAAACAGTGCCAGCGGTCGGTTGCCATACGCGCCCTGTTGTGCCCAGCGTTTGGCTACTACATAATCGATGCTGGAAAAATAACCGCGTAAATAGGATTCGCCAAGCATGGCCTGAGCCGAACGGTTGCCTTCCTGAGCCTGGCGTTGAAGTTTTTGCTGTGATGAGATACAACCACTGAGGATAACTGCGAGAGCTACAGTGAATAGCAACAATAGAGCTTTTTTATTTTTAAACATAGGATACCTTGTGATAGTTGATTAAAGCTTAAATTACTTTTATCCAGCTGTTTTTCAAGCTTGAGAACTTAAAACTGTAATTAAAAGTGGAGCCTGTTGTTGATTTTCTTTGTCGCCATCTTTCTCATAACTTTCATAGATCTACCGCTGTGGGATTTCAGCGAACAATGAAAAATTGCTTTTAAATGGTTTGGAAAATGATAAAAAAGGGATAAGTTTATACAATGGCGTCTCGCCTGAGAGAGATACTTAAGCACGGTGTCGCGCCGCAGCTGAAACCGAAGGCTTATCCCGCCTGTAAAATAAGGAGGAGTTATATGAGAAAATGTCCAGTTTGTGATGATGGTTTAGTCTGGGTTGAATACGAGGGTGCCAGAGTTATGAAATGTTTTGCGTGTCATGGTTATCTAATTGATGTCGCGGCTTTGGAGCGCATAAAAAGAAATGAGGGCAAATCACAGGATCAGTTGAGTGTTGAAGTCGAGACTGAGTCCAGTCAAAATAGCGAACATGAATTGAAATGTCCGCGTTGCCGCCTGACTATGCAGAAGGTTAATGAATCTCTGCCCGGGATTGAAATTGAACTTGACTGTTGCAGGTCATGTAAAATGATTTGGCTGGATGGCGGCGAACTTGCAAAGTTACAACTTGGTTACGAAGCGACAGACCAAGCGATTCAAGCCAGAGCAATGAAAGCGCGGGTTGATGCATTTGAAGCAGATCCTGAACGTCAGGCGCAATTTGCTGAGAATCTCGCGCAGGCTCCAACTTTTGAGGAAGGAACGAGACGGGGAGCAAGTGAGGAGGCAAACAGGCGCTCGGGAATGATGGGGCGCGGACCGAATGTGTTTGGTTTTATCGCAGATATTCTTTTTAGGTTATAATGTATACCCATTATGAAGGAGGTTACAAAAAATGAAAATAGGCAAGTGTCTTAATCTAGTTTTACTGTGTGTGGGTTGTTTCTTAGTTAGTGTGCAACTTTATGGACGACAGCAATTCAGTGTTCGGACCCGAGGTATCGGGAACAGAATTAGCCACACTGACAACTCACTGTTGCTTGAATTCAGCAACCCACTTGATCTTGACACATTGTCCGGAAAAATTGTTCTTCGTGATCAGACCGGATCATTGGCAGGAAATTACACGGTTGATATTTATCCGGGAGATACAAGTAATAAAACCGCATGGCTAAAATTCAACGCCGGGTTTTATTTAAAAGAATCCAGTAAATATTATGTTGATATCCTTAAAGGTTTGCGTTATGTCAGACGGGTAAGCAGAAATGGTAAAACATCATATCGTAAATTAGCTAGAACAAAAACATTTCATTTTGTCACCACCAGTCAGTCGCCTTTCACCGCTGCTGAAGACAGTAATAGAACTATTGAAAGAACAAAACTGATTATTGTCAGTGATATTCATATTGGTGGACCCCGGGCTACTGCCGGCAACTATAACT
Organism: Victivallaceae bacterium; assembly: GCA_021647315.1. Lineage (GTDB taxonomy): Bacteria > Verrucomicrobiota > Lentisphaeria > Victivallales > Victivallaceae > JAKIUY01. The sequence goes on along the minus strand of JAKIUY010000017.1, from coordinate 27,385 downwards.
GGTTTGCTGATAATATCTCGGAATTTTTAAGTTTTCTTAAGCAGGTTGAAAAAAGCAGACAGGTCAAGGAACTGATTATTGCCGGCGATCTGTTTGACGAATGGATTATGCCGATGGATGTCAAACCTTTTGTCGGGGATGTAACAACCAGTGCAGGGTTCTTTAAATCTGTTGCCGATGCCTCACCTATGAAGGATATTATCAAAAAAATCAACAACATTGCTGACGGTGGAAAAATAAAGGTGGTCTATATTCCCGGCAATCATGATATGCTGATGACTGAAGCCGGGATGAAAACAATTTTTCCCAATGTAATTTGGCGGGGAACCCTTGTTGCTGACGGTACTTTTGTTAATGATGTGATTTCAGGTATCGGATACTATTCACCGGCTCCTGGCATCAGTATTGAACATGGACATATTTACGATTTTTTCAATGCACCTGATGCTCTCAGCAAACCCGGCAGTCTACTGCCGCCGGGATACTTTGTCGCCAGAATGTTTGCCACTAATATGATAAATGAACCGCAGGAACCGCAGGCGTTAGTCAGCTCGCCGGGGAATATCTTCTTTTTTACCGCCTGGGAATTGGTGGTCTGGAAAATCTTCGGGACGATTCTGCCGGATGTACCGGCAATTATCACCGATATTGATGGTTATACCCAATTATATACTTACAGCCAGGTCAGAGATCATTATTATGATGCCGATATCGCTGGTAATTGGGAAGATAGGCAGGATATTAATGGGGTCTATTCTCCGCAGAGCGATATTGCCGCACTGCTTGCCGGTACTGGAGTATTCATCTGGGGTGATTTGGAACTTTCCGCCTGGAAACAGTACTTTGTGCCTGGACGGGCCAATATTGTCATCTTCGGTCATACTCACATGGCAATGGTTAAAAGCTATAATAAATCAAACAGGGCAATTGTCTCCGATCCGAAGTCATCACTGTCTGAAGATCAGCTTGGACTCACAGCCAAAATCTATGCGAATTCCGGCACCTGGATCAATAAAAAGCTGGTTTCACAAGGCTATTTTACCCGCACCTATATAGTTGTCAATATAGCTGATACCGATTCGGCGTTGCCGACGGTTTCACTTTACCAATACAACTCTGATATCGATAACGATGAAAATGATGAAAGTGTACTGCTGAATGAAAAGAATATTCACCCAAAACGTGACTTCAGGAAAAAAAGTGTACCATTAGTTCGTTAATATGAGAGGTGATTTCAGAAATCTGCCGTGAAGACTTTTGCAATTGCCTCTGTTGTTTATAACTCAAAACTCAAGGGAATTTTACTGATAATGGATTTTACCAGTTATACCCCTTTACTATGGCTGTTGATGATTATTCCAATCGGAATAGCGTTTATATACAGCCTGATCAACCGCAGACCATGGATGAAACGACTCGCTTTCCTGTTGCGGGTGGTGGCTGTCACAGCATTGGTATTAGCGTTATGTCAACCTTTTATCTCGCTGGTTACTGACAAAAAACATCTTGTCTTTATGCTTGATTGTTCTGAATCAGTCTCCATGGATGCCATTGCTGAACAGCATCGGCAGATTAAAAAATTAACGGCTGAAATGGATCTTGGCGATTCTATGTCATTGTTATGTTTTGCCGACAGTGCGTCCAGGATTACACCTGAACAACTGGAAGAACAGATTAAGGCGTGGCGGGCCGGTACTGGCGACAGTCGGTTCAGGCAGGCGACCAAGCTTACTGATGCACTTCAGGCAGCAAAATTGCTTTATCCTGCCAACCGGGCAAAACAATTGATTATTATGTCGGACGGCATGGCTACCGATGGGAATCCTGCTCCGGTTCTGAATGATTTGATGTATGACGGTATGAATATTCAGTTTCTTCGCATGGCGCAGCTTGATAAACCGGAAGCGGCGATTGTTGAATTCAGCGGTGATCGGACTGCGGCTTATCTGGGGGAAAAAGTGAGACTAACCGCAAAAATTACCGCCAATCGTGATATGAAAGTAATCTTGAAATTTATTAACCGCAATGTAGTTGTTAAAGCTGTTCCGGTGATGCTCAATAAAGAACAGCCGCAGTTGATTAGTGATGAATTTATTATTGATGATGAAAGTTCCGGTGTCTGGCGTGCTGAATTAAGTGCCGAAAACGATTATTTCCCATTCAATAACCGGGCCGCGGTGACAATTGAAGTTAAAGGGAAAATGAAGGTGCTTGCCCTCCACGTCCGTCCGGTAGAAATGCGCCCGTTTGTCCGGGCTATGCGGAAACAGGGTATTACTGTTGAGGTCAGGGGACGAATGGGCTGTCCGACCGAAATTAAGGAAATGCTTGATTTTGATGCAATTATTATTGCCGATTTTCCGGCGACCGCGATGAGTGTGCGGCAGATGGAAATGCTTCGTCAATATGTCAGAGATTATGGGCGCGGCTTGATTATGACCGGATCGGAGAACAGTTTCGGCCTCGGCGGATATTATAAAACTCCGGTTGAAGATGTCCTGCCGGTAATTTCGCGTTATGAAAAAGAGCAGGAGTTGCCTTCGCTGGCGATGGTGTTGGTGATTGATAAATCCGGCAGTATGGGGGGAATGAAAATAAGTTTGGCGCGTCAGGCTGGCAAAGCAGCGGTCGAGCTGCTTGGACTCCGTGACTATATCGGGGTTATTGCTTTTGACGGACAACCGGTGGTTATCGCCGAAATGACTTCAGCGGTCAGTGCCGGACAAGTGGTTTCAGCCATTGATTCTATCGCCGCCGGCGGTGGAACCAATCTTTATCCGGCGATGGTCAAGGGGAAAGAGATGCTTGACCAAACTTCAGCTAAAATCAAACACATGATTGTGCTCAGTGACGGACAGAGCATGCCGGGTGACTTTGACGGTATAACTTCGGGTATGGCGGGGGGTGGTATAACTGTTTCAACTGTGGCTCTGGGAGGAGGCGCGCATCGTGCGTTGATGTCACGCATCGCCGAACTTGGCCGGGGACGTTATTATGAAACCCTGGACGCTGATAATGTGCCGCGTATTTTTGCCCGTGAAACGATTAAGGCATCGCGTTCGGCAATCAAGGAAGAACCTTTCGGAGTAATAAAAATCGGTGATGCCGATTTTTTGAATGGCATAGATTTTTCCGATGCGCCATATTTGCTGGGGTATGTCATGACTAGAACTAAGCCTATGGCCGAAGTTCAGTTATTGTGTGAAAAAGGCGATCCGCTACTGGCTTCCGGACAGTTCGGACTTGGCAGAGGTATAAGTTTTACCTCGGACCTTACGGCAAAATGGAGTAGCGAATGGCTTGAATGGAAAAGTTTCGGCAAATTATGGGCTCAAATAATTCGTGCTGCCGCTCCGAACCGTGATGCCGATGGAATTAATCTTACTACGACCGTCAAACGTAACAAAGTGACAGTTACCATTCGTTGCCGTGATATAAACGGTATACCGCTGACTGGCATCAAATGGCATGCAGCCCTGGCATCGAATAACAGTTCACAGTTGCTGCCGGTGACGGAGTACGGTTACGGATTGTATAAGACTGAATTTGAACGTTCCGCCACCGACAATTATAGTTTGGCACTGAATGATTTAACCCGGCGCAAAACCAAAACGCTTTACTGGAATGCTGAATATCCGCGAGAATATTTGTTGGATAACCGGGTGTCGCCGGTGCTTAGCAGTCTGGAGAGCTTTTCCGCTGATAAAATAACAGCACGGGTTGGTAGTGTTACAGCCGGATTTCCCGCCGCAAATATTTTTGCCATCATTGCTCTGTTTGCGCTTATGGGCAGTGTCTTGTGCCGTAGATTATAAAGTAGCATAGGCGTCCTGCCTGTGACAGTTGACCTCCGGTCAGCGAATAAAGTAGCATAGGCGTTTCGCATTACGGCAGGCGACTTTTAGGTGCAAACAGTAGTATTGAGTATTGAAATAGGGATGAATTTTGTAATTACCCTAATGAAAAAGTAGCATAGGCATCTCGCCTGTGAAAAGCAGGAGCCGACCTCTAAGACACGTTTGCAGTCACGTGTTTGGGCGGTGAACAAATAATGAAACTATATGAATATTTATTAGTAATAATTAATGTCACGCTGATTTATTTCGGTTTGGCTTTGTTTGATAGTAATATGGGCTTAAGTGTCACGGCTTTCATCATTGCCGGGGTGTTGTTCTGTGGCTATATCTATTTCGTTAAAACCGCCCCGATTAAACATTTTAAACAGTTGTTTATCGAAATGGTAACTGCTAATGGATTTCAACCTGTCAGCGTCAGTGTGACCAAAAAAGATGTCATAAAACAGCTTAAATTATTTCCGGGCTTTGATGACCTGTTTCTCAGCGTCGATGAACTTTATACACTGGAAAATCAAGCTGGAATATATTTTGCCGGCAGCTATTCCATTAGTGGTTACGGGATTAATTCCGGATATTTCATCCTTTGTGATCTGGGAAAAAATGCCAATTATAAACCGGTAAAATTGAGCCGGTTTGTGGATAAAATTGATAAGTTTGATGCAGCCAGTGAACAGGCTCTTGCCCAACTGCCGAATAATATGATAAAGATCTTACGGGATTTTCCTTATGATTGTCATTTTATCGATTACCATTTTCTAGCAGACTTTGACGCCCGCAATCTCAATAAACATAACTTCCAGGATTCAGTCAATAAAATCATTTTTTAACAAAATTATCACACAAGCGAAGAAGTACATGAAGTTTTTTCATAAATCCCTTTTTGAGGTTTTAATTTTTGATGACAAAAATTAAAACCTCAAAAAATAATCTTCATTCCCTTAATGCCTTGTGTGAATAATTTTTTTTAACATGATGACTCCCTGAAATTTATCCATTAACCATTAATCATTAATTCCGTCTATTGCAAAAACACCGTAAGAGATTACTGTATTTTTAAATAACATGGAGATTAGTGAACACAAAAACGTATGGATTCTAAAACTTTACAATTTTATGCTGAAAATGCGGTGGAACTGGCAGATAAGTACAATGCTGTAACCGATGGTATCAGCAGAGATCTTTCGATTGAACTTGATACAGAAGTAAATATGACCGAATTAATATGTGGTGTTGAATCGGGTGTTGATGATATTGAGACTGATGATTTTTCTGATAGTCTTGATTTTATTAATGAATTTTTTTCTCTAGAAAAAGAACCTGTAAATTCTATTATGTCTATTGTCGCTACCCAAAAGAAAAAAGACAAGGCTTGGACTTCAGATGCATATGATGGTTTTATGATTTATATGAGGCAAATTTATAATATTCCTCGTTGTAGTATTGATGAAGAGAATTACCTTTCGCAAAAAATACAAGCTGGAGACTTAGATGCAAGAGAAGCGTTGATAGAATCAAATATTAAATTAGTCCCTCATATCGCAAAAGGCTTCATGTGGGCCAATATTGATATTTTAGACCTTATTCAAGAAGGTAATATTGGTCTTATGAGAGCAGTTGAAAATTATGATCCAAATAATGGAGCTAAATTTAGTTCTTATGCTGCTTGGTGGATTAAGCAAAGTATGAGAAGACATATAAGTAATTTTAAGTCGACAATAAGAGTTCCAGTACAGAGTAGCGAAAAAATAAACAAAATATTATCTGAAACTAGAAATTATAAAGATTTATATGGCAAAGAAATTCCTAAAGATATTTTAATTCAAAAAACTGGTTTCAGTGAAAGAACTATAGATGGTGTTATGAGTAGTGCTTATTCTGTTTTCCCTATTGAAGGATTATCTAGTTTAACAAAATCTTATTCTTTTTATTCGTATTATGCTAGTAGTAACAGTTCATGTGGTCGCTTGCCGGGGTATTTTGTGGATTATGATTTTGTAATTAGCGAGATTTTCAGTTTCTTAGAGCATCTTGATAAACGTGAAAAAAAGGTTATTGAATTGAGATTTGGTCTTAATGGTAGCTCAGCTAAAACATTAGAAGAGACGAGTCAGTATATAGATCGAACTAGAGAACGAGTTCGTCAAATAGAACTAGAAGCTTTGGGAAATTTAAAACGGTTAGCTGATAGAACTTCTACTGAAGATTTACTGTATTCCAGTAAATGCAAATATTGTCTATATGATGAACCTAATATTATAATTTTAACGCAGAAAGAGGTTAAAGTAGAAATAAAGTTAGCACTTTGTGAAATATTTGATGAAGAAAGTATTCCACTTACTCAAGATCAGATACTTAAGATATGGAAAAGGAAATACCCCAAATGTCACTTATCAGCTCAAAAGTTGAGGCTAGTACTTCGTAACCCATTGTTTAGAAAGTTTAACGGTAAAACAAAATTTTATTCCCTCAAAGAATGGAAGATTGGAGAAAATGAAATTGATAAGGTACTATTGGAAGTTAAGGTAGCATGTGGTATATTAGATGATGCAGTAAACTCTCCCTTACAAGATAATAGAGATATTGATCTTTTTGAAACACATGGGAGTGTTTCGGGAAACTTTGAACAAGATGAAGATTTAACGAATGAATTATTAAACATGTTTTTACTTTAAATTATGAAATTATTACCTGATATAGATTTAAAATACCGATATCGATCTGGAAGAGATGATATTGTTGAGGATTTTTTCACTCCTTGCTTAGAGGTTGCCACTCTTTATCAACGGGCTGTAGGTTTTTTTTCAGCAAGCTCATTAGTTTCTTTGAGCCGTGGTATAAAAAAATTATTGAATAATAAAGGGCGAATGCAGTTAATTGCTTCTCCTGTTTTATCTGAAGCAGATATCAATGCAATAAAAAAAGGTTATAGTTTACGTGATAGAGTAGAGAAGGTATGCCTTGAACAGGTTATTAACATTGAATCGATTGATAAAAAAAATAATATTGAAGCTTTGGCTTGGTTAATCTATACAAAACGTTTAGATATTAAAATTGCAATAAGAATTAAACTTAATGAAATATATGGTATGTATCATGAAAAACTTGGGGTTATTCACGATGCAACTGGGAATTATGTTACGTTTAGTGGGTCGATTAATGAAAGTGAAACAGCTCTTATACATAATTTTGAGTCATTCGATGTTGATGTATCATGGAATGATATTAAGGGAATTGCCAGAGAAAAGAAAATCGAGTTCCTTGAATTATGGGAAAATAAAACCGAAGGTTTAGATATTATTGATTTCCCTAAGGCGGCGACAGAACAGTTGCTAAAATGCCGAAAGTACAATAGTATTGAAGATTATTTATGTTCATCAATTAATTACTCATCTAATGACGCAAAAGAGCATAATGTATCTGAAAAGTTTTCTACAGTATTAAATCCTCAAATACCTGATTATATTAAACTAAGAGATTACCAAAAAGATGCGATTAAAAATTGGTTTTCTGGAGCATGTACTGGTATTTTTAAAATGGCTACAGGTTCAGGAAAAACAATTACAGCTCTTGCTGGAATAACAAAACTATGTGAATGTTATCGAAATAATAATAAAAGTTTATTGACTATAATAGTAGTGCCATATCAGCACTTAGTTCAACAATGGGCAGAAGAATTAGAAAAGTTTATTATTCATCCAGTTTTATGTTTTCGTTCTTCAAAAAGCTGGATTAGTAATGCTCAATCATTAGTTCTTTTATCTAATACTGTAGTAAAAAATGATGGTGTTTTTCTTGTCACTGATGCAACATTTCGTGGTTCTCCTTTTCAAGGATTGCTTCATAGTATTTCATGTGATTTAGTTTTCGTTGTTGATGAATGCCATAATGCTGGTGCTCCTAATTTCAGAGCTGTTCTTCCCGATAAAGCTCGTTATAGACTTGGATTATCTGCCACCCCAGAGCGGCACCATGATACAGAAGGGACAGATGCACTACTTGATTACTTTGGTTCTATTAGTATCGAATATGGATTAAAAGAGGCTTTAGATTCAAATGCATTATGCCAATATAAATATTACCCTCATCTTATTGATTTAACTCCAGATGAGGCTCATGAATACATTGACCTAAGTAGACGAATAGGAATGGAGTTGAGCAATAATGATGATATAAATGAAAACGAAGACCTGCAAAGACTTCTTATTAAACGTGCCAGGGTTTGTGCTAATGCAAAAAATAAGTTAAAACATCTATTTAAATTACTTGAAAAATATACTAATGATTCTCATATTCTTATATATTGTGGTGATGGAAGAATGGATAATACAGATAATTTGGCTGAAGATTGCAGACAGGTAGAATATATAACTCAGGTTATCGGAGGAGAACTTGGGATGAGATGTCATAAATTCACTGCCGGTGAATCTGTAATTGAGAGAAAAACTCTTGTTCAGCGTTTTTCGTCTGGAGATCTACAGGCTCTTGTTGCAATTCGTTGTCTTGATGAAGGTTTTGATGTACCTGCTACTGAAATTGCATTTATACTTGCAAGTAGCACTAATCCGAGACAATTTGTTCAAAGGCGTGGCCGTGTTTTGCGGCAGTCGCCAGAAACTGGGAAGAAATTAGCAATAATTAATGACTTTATAATCATACCGCCTATGCCGGATGATGACTCAGTTACATTTTCAGGGAACTATTCGTTAGAGAGAAATTTATTTAAGAAAGAGCTTACTCGTATTTCTGAATTCGCTCGATTAGCAAAAAATGGTTCGGAAGCCATGCAGAGTTTGGCAAAATTAAGAGAGCATTACGGTTTAACTCATATATGAGGTGATTATGGATTATCAGGAGAAAATTAAGCAAATTGTCGGAAAGGCATCTAAAGATGCGCAGAAAATTGTTGCTTCGACTATGAAAATAGAAGATACAAAAAGATGGCAGGAGGAACACCGAGGTTTGAAAACTGAAATAATTAATGAAATATGTAAACAAGTATCGGGGATTGTAAAATGAAGCTAAAAAAACTAGAAATGACGAATTTCAGACAGTTCTATGGGCTAGTAAAGTTAGAATTTTCCACATGTCCGGTTAAGAATGTTACTGTAATACACGGTGCAAATGCTTCCGGCAAAACAGCCTTGTTAAATGCTTTTCGTTGGTGTTTGTATGGGAAAATTGATTTACCATCACCTGATAAAATCGTGAGTAATAAACTTGTTGCTGAAGCAAATAAATCTTCGCTTTTAACTGTATCTATTATTATTGAATTTGATCATGATGATGATATATACAGGTTAGAGCGTAAGAGGCAATATAGGAAATATAGTGAACTTAAAGTTGATCCTATAGGCGCATCGGTGCTGACCTTATCTATGATTGGCGGGCAAGGGAAACAAAGTGAAATTATTGAAAATCCTCAAGATCGAATACGGCAAATTCTCCCTGAAGATATTCAACCTTACTTCTTTTTTGATGGGGAAGATATTACTAGTTTGGCTGATACTGAAGACAAAATAAAAGATGGGATTCGTAACTTAATGTCTATCACGCAAATTGATAGGGGAATTAGACATCTTGGTAGTTGTGTCCAACGCTTTCGCAAGGAATATTCAAATCATACTAGTACTGAAGCTCAAAATTTGGATGCTAAAATTGAGGAACTTGAAGATGGCTTACAAAATCTTGATATTTCTGAACGCGATACACAAAAGAATATAAGCTCTCTACAAAAAGAAAAGCAGCTAATTGCTGAAAGGCAAAAAAAATTAGAGCCAGCAAAAGATTTTCAAATTGAAAGAGAAAAGCTTGAAATAAAAGATGCTTTTCTTAGTAATGAACTTCTTGCCAATCAAGCAAAGCAAAAACGATTAATAATGACTCATGGCTCGCTTCCATTTCTAAGAAAAGCTATGAATGATATTGAAAATCTAATTGAAGATAAGAGGGAGAAGGGAAATTTACCGACTGGCATTAAAGAGAATTTTGTAAAAGACCTTTTGGATAGAGAAACTTGTCTTTGTGAAAGATTATTACCAAATGGATCTCCAGAGAGAAGCGCTGTTCAATCTTTTCTCTCAGAAAAAGCTGGGTCTACTGAAGTTGAAAATAAATTACAAACACTTTCCGGACAGCTTAAAGGTATTGATGGTGATGTCGATGATTTGAATGAAGGCTTAAAAGAATTACTGAAACGTAAACATAATATCGTAGAAGAAAAGCGTGTGATCAGCTTGCGGTTAAGTGAAATTACCTCTGAATTACTGGGTAAAGATGATGTGACAGAAATAGCTGAACTTGAAAATAGGCGTAATGAAATAGAACATGAAATCAGGGAAGCTGATCAGGAGTTGGGAAGCATTCGCACGCAGCGTGAAAATAGGATTAGGCAAAAAACAGATTACGCACGGGCTCTTATACACCTCTCGGATAAGGCACAAAAAGCTGACTTAGCCAAACAGCGTTTTCAATGCTGTGATGAAGCAAAAAATATTTTATCAGAAATTCACGATATACTTATCGAGGAAGTTCGTAAAAATGTTGCGAAAAAAATTAATGATGTGTTGCATCGAGTAACAGGGAATGATTTTAATGTAGAACTTACTCATGACTTTAGACTTCGTACATTTCAGCAAGTAGGTGACTTTAGGGGTGAAATTGCTAAGTCAACAGGCCAAAAGCAAATTACAAGTTTGGCGTTTATTGGAGCATTGGTAGATATTCTTCGTGAAAATTATAAACGACAGAAATCTAAAAAAGGCACGGCTTTGTTGCGTGGTGCTGAATATCCGATTGTTATGGATTCTCCCTTTGGAAGTTTAGATGATGTTTATGGTCCGAGAATTGCAAGCTTGGCTTCAAAGCTGTCTCCACAGGTTGTTGTTATGGTTTCAGGCAAACAGTGGCTGGGCGGTATCTCTGACGCTTTATACCCCAATATAGGTCAACAATATGTACTAGTCAAAAATAAACCTAACCCGACGGAAGAAGATTTATTTGAGGGAAAAGTAATGCTGAATAATACAGAAATTCAGACAGTTCAAGAGTCAGAAGAATTTGAGTTTACAACAATTATGGAGGTTGCTAATGAGTAATGTTAATTTTGATAGAAGAATTCGTCCTCCCAAAGAGTTTTCTCAATTATTGGATAATTTAACTGATGGTAAGAATGGGATATTCAATAGCAAAGCTGAACTGTTATTATTTTCGGCATCACTTGCTTATTCTCGCAACAAACGAAAGCCTTTGAAAAATACAGGAGAAGGTATTCGATTTTCAGTATTTGAAAACTTAAGGTTTGGTTCTATTGTGTTGGATACTATCGTTTTTGCAGAAACTAAAGATGGGAATATCTTTAAATCTGAATCGTTAAATGAATATGCAAATATTTTTGAAGAATATGCACATGCAGGGCTTGAAATTATAAATGATGAAATTTATAGTACCCCTGGTGATAATATTCCAAAGGTAATTTCGTTAATTCAAAAAGTACAAGATATATCCAAGAATGCAAATGATGATATTTTAGCGAGTTTTGATTTAGGGCTTTGATCGAAATTCTTAAAATATTTAAACTTAACAAAATAAAAACATTGGAGCGGTATTATGGCAATAGGAACTGACCTTATATATGCAAAATTGGATGAGCTTAATCTTGATCCTTTGAATCCTCGCCTTGACCGGCATCAAATAGAATCTGAAACTAGCCAAGATGAACTTATGGCAATAATGAGTGCATGGGTTTTAGATGAATTAGCATGTTCATATCTGGAGAGTGGCGGGTTTTGGAGCCATGAACCACTTATTGTTGTGAAAGAAAATTTGTATGGTAATGATTGTCTTGTGGTTGTTGAAGGAAATCGTCGGCTATCTGCATTATTGCATTTACGCAATGCATTTGACGGACATCCATTATCTGCCAAATGGGCAAGGCTAATTGATGGGCAAGAAATGCCGGATCGATTATTTGAGCAAATTCCTTACGTATTAGCTGATACGAGGGAGGATGTTCAAGCATTTCTTGGTTTTCGCCATGTGACAGGAATAAAACAATGGGATGCAGATGAAAAAGCTGCTTTTATTTCTCAATTAATAGACAATAGCAGATTAACTTATAAGCAAGTTGCCCGAAAAATAGGGAGCAATGTTCCAACAGTTAGAAAACATTATATAGCTTATAAGGTGCTATTGCAAATTGAAAATGAAGTTGAAGATTTCGAGCCTACAAGTGCAGATAAACGATTTGCTGTTTTATATATGACACTGGATAAACTTGGAGCACAGGAATATCTTCATATTGACTCGACTGCGATGCCGGAGGATTTAAATGAACCTGTTCCAACTGAATATTTAGACAAACTTGCTAATGTTACAAAATGGCTTTTTGGAACTAATAAAATTCAACACATTGTTACTGATACTAGACAAGTGTCTGATTTTGGTAAAATTCTTGAGAGTTCCGATGCTCTTAAATATTTAGAAGAGACCCAAGAACCTAAATTTGGAATAGCTTTTAAAATTGCAGGTGGCGAAGAAGATGAAATACTCCAATATATAAGAGATGCTTCACACAAAGTAGAACTTGCATTAACTGGAGCTCACCTTTATAAAGGTTCCATAGAATTGCAAAAAGAAGTTCGCATTTTAGGTGCGCATGTGTTGCAATTGCTAAATGCGTTTCAAAGTATTAAAGTAAAGCTTTTGGAGGATGATTCTAAATGATTGACTTGCCAACTAAAGGTTTTGCAAAGTCTGTTACGAAGCATAATATTGATCTTAATGTTTTATGTGATTGGATAGAAGGAAGTCTTCTTTTTTATGAGGATAAATTGTCTTTTGCTGATATAGTTGATAGATTACAAGAAGAAGAGATTTATATTGATTCTGATTTTGCGGGTGAAATAGTTCAAGCGGCAAAAGAAGAACTTGACCGTAGACATATCGTCTCTGGAGTGGCTTATGCGGTTTCTGTTGAGGGCGTTTGGTTTTCTAGTCACAATAAATGGGAGGAAAAGTTAGAGCATTCTTTTTGTCTTTTACTCTCATTAGCTACAACTTATGATTGGTGGCATAAAGAATTTGGTCCAGATTATACTGAGCAAGGCGAGCTTTTTGAATTATTAATAGATAAATCCCTTAAGGTATCATCACCTGGTTGGGAAACTTTTTTAACTGGCTGGAACCGATCTAATCCTATTGGATTTAAGACTATTGCACAAGAGGTTGCAAACAGAATTACAGGTGGCATAATTGATCTTGAATTATGGAATACTAAAGGAGCAAAGGAACTTGCTCTTGACCTTTTGTATTATCGTCCTTTTTCTGACAAACGTGAAGGGTTTCCATATTTTCTTATTCAATGTGCAAGTGGTGAGAATTGGGAACGCAAAATTAAGGAACCGGATTTAGCCGTTTGGCGTAGTATACTCAATCCAGCAACAACACCAATGCGCGGATTCGCAGTCCCGTTTTGTTATTCTGATGACAGTGATTTTAAGAGAAACTGTACAAGAACGGAAGGGCTATTTCTTGATCGTTGTCGTATACTTTCAGCATTTAAAACTACAGAAAATTCATTATCAGTTTCTGTGAAAACTAGAATTTCAGAATGGCTAGAACCGCGCATTGAAAAACTTCGTGCACGAGCAAATTAACTCAACCTTATTGCTGGTTATATTGTTGTTCTAATTAATAATATAATATTTTCTGTACTGGAAAGATTTATAATTCCACGATGAAGGTGGTTAGAAAGGTGATTAGGTGGAGCGGTTCCAGCCACTTTTGCAGATTGTCGAATCATTGCTTCAATGATAGCTCCTTCTTTTCCTGTAAAAGTTTTCCAATCCATCTCAATTGAACTGTCTGTTTTTATTGTAGTACTTTCTAGTGGGGTTGAATCTGCTAATGATGTGCACAGAGCCCACCGGCAAAGAACATTCCAGTTTTGAATTCCAGTAATACGTTTGAGTTTTACAAGTTGATCTTTTGCTTTTTGTGAAATACGTACAGTTTCAATAATCATGCTTACATATTCTCCCAGAAGTAGCCCTGCTTTATGATTGTACTTTTTGTGTTATCATTATAATCTAAACGGTATGTATGCCCAATAGAACTTTTTAGCTTATCTAAATGTCCAGTGTTGATTTCTTCATCAGTTGAGAGCAGTATTACTTGGTGACTGGCATTAGGAAAGTAATGCTCTACTAGGTTGTGGCGATGGGTTGAATCCAAACGTCCGAGAGGAGTATCTATGATTGCAGGCAATGGTCGGCCTGATGCTCTGGCTAAACCCCACAGCATAGAAACTGCCAATAATTGACGCTCCCCTGCTGACAAATAATCAGGAGGGATTATATCATTTTTATTTCCATATAGTGTTAGTGAAAAATCTACAGGATTGATTTTTAATCCATCTAGAAAGCTGTCCTTGCGGAGAAGGGTTTGGAAGCTTTCAAGAATCAGTTGTTCTAGGTGTTCTAAATTGCGTTCCAGTATTCTTTTTTGAAAAGTTTCACATACTTGCTGTATTTGTCGAATATGGATAATCATACGTCGTGCATTTTCATATTCCAGTTCTTCGTCGGCGGCAGATTCGATAATTCTAATTACCTGTTGTTCTTGAGTTTTAAGGCGGTTTCTTTTTTCATCGCGTTCGTTATCAACGGCTTCAATTTTTAGAGATATTTGTTCTTGAGAAACCAAGAGATTTCTACGCTCCTCGGATATTTCTTTGATATTAGCAGGATCAGGGATCGCATGAATTAGCTGTTCAGTTTTATCAAGATTTTCCTTTGCAGTTTCAAGTAGAACAAGCAATTTCTGTGTTTCTGCTTTTTCGGTGGGTAGTGTTGTTTCCAGTAACGTCTTTACTTGATCTGTTCCCGCTTTATTCATATTTAGATAAAGTGGTGTTGATGCCGCTTGTTTTTCTTGCTTATTTCGATCTGTTTCAAGGTATTTCGTTACTGTTTTGATGATAGATGTATCGGCTTTTGATTTATTCATGATTTTAAGAAGTTTATTATCACGATAAGATAATGTATCTACAAGTATTTGACTTTTACGAGCCTCTTCTTCTTTTTCTGCTTGAGATAAAATATCTTGAAGCAGGTGACTGACTAAACTTAAAGGAAGTGCTCCTGCTGCTTTTTCGCGAAGCTTATTTTCAAAGTGTTTTACTTCTTCTCGTAATAATTGTTTTTGTTGTTCTAATTCGTTACGGTTGTCAAAGTGTTCTCCGCCAGCTTTCTTATATTTTTTTATCAATCGTTTAATCGCTCGATTTGTTTTTTCAAATTCTAACAATAGTGCATTGCGTCGTTGAATGAGTTTTTCTTGTTCTTTTTTTAATGATTTCAATTTCTCTTCAGCATCTCTGATTTGTTTTTGATCAACTTCATTTTTTATCTCTGTACTCTTTCGGTGTTCAAGTACTGATAAATCTGTTTTGAGGCGTTCAATGACGTTTAGACCAAGAAGTGAGTTTATTCCAGTTGTTAAGAATCGTGATGAATTTTCCAGGTCAGCAATTTCGGCTATTTTTTCACCATCAAAGAAAAAGAGGTTTGCAATTTGTGATGGAATAATAGTTTCAACCATTTCTTGCCAGTTTTCAGTTAGCAGAAGGTCTTTTTTGTCATTCCTTATGACGATCAACGATTTTCTGATTCCTTTTGGGGTTGGAGTCCAGCTTCGAATTATTTTATATTTAGTTTCAACTCCTTCCGAGTGTTGGCGGAAAATTAGTTCCAGCGTTGCACCTTCTTCGGAACTGCAATTATGACTTATGGAATTTAACAGAAATTTGTCATAAGATTGTTTGCCGCGTTTTGAACAATTTGCCTGTTTCCCATATAATACCAATTGAAGAGCATCAAGCAATGTGGTTTTCCCTGCACCGTTTAACCCTCCAAAGAGTATTAGCGGTTTGTCTTGATCTGGTGGGGTAAGAATGACGGTTTGTCGACTTTTATATACTCCGAAATTATGGAAAGTTAATTGATCAATGATCATGTTTTTCTCCATATTGTTGATTTTCTTCGGCGACAATGAGTATATCTGATTGTGCTCTTTCAAAGAAAACTTCGAATGTTTCATTTTCATGTTTTCTCGTTTGGGCTTTTCGTGTCGCTATTTCTTCAGCTTCATTTTCGTCTTCATAGAAACTACGTTTTACAGCATTTTCAAGGTCATTAAATAAGCCAGAACGTTTGATTTTTGTGCTATAACGTCTTTCAATATCAATCAGTTCGCGAGCAAGTTCATATTCAAGAGTTTCTTCTCGGCAGCATGCCTTTAGGATTTCCATTTCATCAGCACCAAAAGCAAGATTGTCATCTATAGAATTGTCAGGGAATGGTTGTCCGATTACACCTTCATATATTGCTGGTAGGCTATCTTCAATTTCATGTTTTTCAATTACCCAAATACGTCGAATTTCTCTAAGCTCAGGTAATGTAATCAACTCAAGATTATGAACTTCATCCGGCCCATTGTTTTGGATAAATTGTTGTGCTTTCAAAAGATGCATAAGAAAATTTTCTCGTGCTGATTGTTTATAAGGGCCATGTATCAAACGTCCCATAAATAACTGAATATTGCCACGCATTCTTCTGAAATCACGCAGATGACGGTCATTTTCAATTTTCCCATATTTTCTAAAATCGATAAGGTCACGGAATTGCATGAGAGGAAGTAGCCATTCTTTATCTTCATCATTTTGAATCATTGCAGTCATTGACTTGTCTTTATCAACTAAAGTACAAACCCAGCACCCAAATCGACTATCGCCACAACTTTGTGTTGATGAATCAACTACTAATGGACATTCGCCATCAGCTGATGCACCTTGATACATACCCAGTAATTCATTATTAGTGAAGTTCCAGGGGTTTTCATATTGCATGAGGAAAAGCCAAACATCATCATTACTCCATTCTGAAATTGGCGTATAGACATATGCATTAGGAAGACTTGCATTTGGTACTAAATTGTTTCTGACGCTCTTTTTTTCCATCTCGTTCATTCTATGAGCGCGAGATGAACTTTCCGCTTTTCTCGTACCTAGAAGCAGAACAGTTTCTCCATAGTCCTGAACCATCTCTGTAATAAATTTATTAGATGGGGAAATTTTTAATCTAGCAGTACACCAACGAAATTTGTGTCGAGGTGCCGAATACCCTTTTCCTAGTAGGTTAACCCAAAAAGTGTCCTTTATTTCTGGAGTAAGTTGATGCGGGATAATGGGGATGTTCTGCTTTGCAGCAGCTTTCATAGCTGTTAATGATTTTGTTACCCAGCGTGAAACGATAGGGTTTTCGACTAAAGTATCAGTACTGATAACATGAATTGTTTTTTTCCTTTTATTTGCAGGAATTTTATTTAATGCCATCCATGCAAGTTGCAGAACTGCGGTAGAGTCTTTTCCCCCGCTATAACCAATCACCCATGGAATATCATCTGATAGGTAAAGGTCTATTATTTCATCAATAGCCAAATTAATTGCGTTGCTTATGCCATCTGTAAAGGCTGTATTTTTATTTTCTGCTACTGTTTTAGTCATATTTTACCATGTTTATAGGCATTTTCTACTCGCTGTTCGTCTGGAGTTAATTTCAAGTTTAGATGACTTTTTATGATATTATTGGTCAACGTTATATTATTCATTGATTTGGATACTGTCCCGCCAATAATTGCTCTTCCTTCCCAAACTGGACATCTACGACTCCAATCAATGGATTTTAACCGATTTAATTGTTTTTTCCATTGTGGCTTTGGGGTAGTAAGTAGTACTTTGCCAACACGCCCTAAAGCATGAAGAGTTACAGCGTGCGTATGGATATATCCCTGTCTTACTTCTGATGCCAACATCTTTCGTTCTCTAACCATTTTCCATTCGGGTATTTGCATATCAAGGTATTTCCAGAATTCACGAGCAAGTTTTATTCTATTTTCTTTTTTTTCTTTAGTACTCGCGAATAAAGATTTATTAGCGTGATAAATTGCACTTAACGTGAAAAGCTTACCGGAACGTGGAGCCAAAGTGCTTTTCTCCATTTCTACAATATTTTTGAAAACATTACTTGTGAAGACCAGTTCCTTTGTTAAAATAGCATATTCATCTCGATGGTCATATAGAACGTTCAAAGATCGTGACGGGCGAACTGTATAACGATTAAGATCGGAAAACATCTGTTGAGATCGTTTTAGACCAATATCGAGAAAAAATACTACAGCGATAGTTTCATTTGCAATCTCTGGTTTTTCTCTAATGGCCATTTCGATAGCGGCTCGGCGGTGTTGCCCATCGTTAATAATAAACTTAGCTCCCATAGAAATCTTTAATGCCCCTAGTTTATTTAAATCGCCTTCATCTATAAATGGTTCAAATTTAGTTTCTCCGTCAATGGATGCAGTGAGTGCAGAAAATGTATAGTCAGATGGAGTATTTAGCATATATTTTACCATTTCTGGTATACGTGTTTTATTCAATATTCGTTGTGCACGCATTTCAGGAGGAAGTTCTTCCCCATCAAACATAAAAATTTGAGGTATAAGTCGAATAGGACACATTGAAACATAGTATTCTCGCCCAGCTTGAACTCCGCGTATTGCTGGAAAACTGTAACCAAAACTTGCATCCATCTTTTTTCTCTTTTATCTTATATTATCGGTTGCGATTCGTTTAAACTATAGTACATTTATGTATATTAAATACGTTTGTATGTTTGTTAATGTACATACAAAATGCTTGTTTTCAACATACAATAAAAAGAAAAGATAGAGAAGATGAAGTTTACTCCTTATTTTGACTGTAATGCCACTACTCCATTAGAATTAACAGTTGCAGATAAAATTCGTTTTTACATGGAAATAGAATATGGTAATGCTGGCAGTCGTACCCATGAAATAGGTACTCGCGCAAAGCAGGCAGTGCAAGTTGCTCGTAACCAAATTGCATCAGTAATTGACTGTAACGCAGAGGAAGTAATCTTTACTAGTGGTGCTACTGAAAGTAATAATATTGCCATTTTAGGTTTGATGGAATTTGGGGAGCAAAACTATAAAAAACATATTATAAGCTCTGCAGTTGAACACAAAGCTGTTCTTGATCCTCTGAAATACATGCAAACAAAAGGCTGGGAAGTTACATTTATTAAGCCGAATAAACAAGGGATTATTAGTACAAAAGATATTCTCTCAGCTGTTCGTGATGAAACTTTACTTATATCTGTTATGCATGTAAATAATGAAACAGGAATTATTCAACCGATAGAGGAGATAGCTGCTGGCCTTAAGAATAGTGATGTTTACTTTCACGTTGATGCAGCCCAAAGTTTTGGGAAACTTATCGATCCTTTGCAAAATCCAAGAATAGACTTAATTAGTATCAGTGCTCATAAAATTTATGGTCCCAAAGGGATAGGTGCGTTAATCACCAAGCGTCGTTGCTTTAAAAAACCTCCATTACAACCACTTCTTTTTGGTGGCGGGCAAGAACGCGGGTTACGGCCAGGCACGTTGCCGGTTCCGTTGATTGCGGGATTTGGAGAAGCTGCAGAAATTGCTAGAAAAAATTGTATGAAACGAGAACTTACTTGCATGAAAATGCGCAAGAAATTATTGCAGTTAATCAAAGAAATGAATGGACAGATTAATGGATCTACGCATCATGTTATGACGCATATTTGTAATTTTTCTATCCCTGATATAAACTCTGAAGCCGTAATGCTTGCATTGAAAGGAATTATCGCAATTTCAAACGGTTCTGCTTGTACTTCTTCTTCATATACTCAAAGCCATGTTTTGAATGCAATGGGACTGTCTGAAGATAGAATCAAAGGAGCGCTACGTTTTTCCTGGTGTCATATGACAGAAGAACCTGATTGGAATCAAATAGCAACAATATTGAAAAATCTCTTATTACATTAATATTTGTTGCACTGTGCACCTCTGGCGCATCATCAGCTGGGGGCGGCACCAGCCAGATGATGCGCCAGCAGGGACGGCACCAGCAGGGACGGTGCGCTGGTCAGTGGGCTATTTTAATGGTGATGAAGATTTTGAACAACTAACTGCCGCCTTAGATGAAATCATTTGAATAATGGTTAATGAAGAAATATTTTTAGCCACTAATAAACACTAATTTACACTAATAAAACGTTGTTTATATTTTTGCTGCGCAAAAATATAAACAACACCGGTATTAAAAGAGATAAAAGGGCAGAGCGGGGTCAGTTCTAGCATTTGACATTTAGAGAGAGCATCATTACATTTTTGAGGTTGATGCAATTTATTTGCGAGCAATAACAGACAGGGTAAAAGCGGTATAAATGCTTTGCATTATTCTCAGGCGAGACGGTTAACTACTTTTGCGATGCGTTGCATCTTACACAACCGGGATCCGCCGTCGCTCTACAAGCTATGGCGGGACACGGCGGTTATGCTACATCATTCGTGGCGACTTTTTCTCTTGTTGTAACAATAAATTTGTTCTTAAAGTACTTGATTTTATTGTTACATGGGTTATTGTTTTAATATGAAAATATTAAAAAGATCAAAATTAGCGAACTATGAAGTGCAGATTCGGCAGTGGCATGAATCTGGGTGCAGCTATCGTGATATCGCATCAAGACTCTACCAGGAGTATGATATTACAGTCTCCCATAATGCAGTTTTTTCTTTTCTTAAGGTCAGATATTCTGCGTCTCAAAAGTATGATTTTTTTTACAGTAAGTTACCCGAAGATATAAAAGCATCGTTGTTAAAACAGTTAAATATTTTATGGACACATAATTCGACAGCAATAGAGGGCAATACATTAACGCTTGGCGAGACTGCGTCAATTCTTGAATCAGGCTTGACAATAAGCGGCAAATCGTTGAGGGAGCATGAAGAGGTTTATGGACATTCCAGGGCTGTTGAGCTAATTCTCGCTCTACTTGAACAAGATAAAATTGAGCTGGATGATATTTTCAATCTGCATCGATGTGTAATGCAGAAGAGTGCAATTGACATTATGCGTCCCGTGGGTAATTGGAAAAAAGAGTATAATGGAACAACCGGAATTCGTGATGGGAAACCTGTCTATATGGAGTTTTCATCGCCTTCAGACACCCCAGTTCTAATGTCACGCTGGTTGAAAGAGTTCAATCGAAAATTAAATCGGGCAGAATCTCACGTAAAAGCGATTAATATCTATACTTGGGTTCATCTGACTTTTGTTCGTATTCATCCGTTTTTCGACGGAAACGGAAGAATAGCAAGGCTTATTGCCAATTTACCATTACTGAAGTGCGGACATCCGCCATTATTAATCTCACCGCAAAGTAGAATTGACTATATTAATACAATTTGGAACTATCAAAATGCAGTAGGAGTTTTAAATGCCAATGGTCGCTTATTAGCTCAACATCCCTTTTTGAGATCTTTTAAATATCTCATAAAAAAAGAGTGGCAGGCAACTGATGAACTGGTTGCCCATGCCCGTCGGCAGGTCGCAAACCGTAAGCTGAAGACCTTGAGCTGCTGAATGCCGCCCTGGATGCGGCACTTGAAGCCGAACCACATGATGGCTGGTGTCTTAAAGGACGAATTGCTGAAGCTGGAACTATTCCGGTCAGATACCGGTTGAAGGAGGTTCCCAGCAAGGCCTACCGCAGGCGGACTGAACTGAATGTTAAAGATTCCACCGCAACGCTCTTATCATCTGTGACGGAGAACCGGGCAAGGGGGCACAGAAGACTGTCGAATTTGCTGAAAAGCATGGTAAATCATATCTGTTGCTTGATAGCAATAATGATAGTGAACTGCTTATTGACGCCATCGTCAGCTGGATTGAAGCTTTGTCCTATCCGAAGGTGATATTAAATGTTGCCGGTTCACGTGGCAGTCAAGCGCCAAATTTACAGGCGATATTTGCGGTTGAATATATTGATGATTTTGGTGATACTGCATATATTCTCAAATGGATAGAAAAAGATGAATTAGTCGATATTTAAGCTAAATAGGGTTTAATCAATTTATGTATGAGACAGATAAAAGAAATGTATGTCGGCTTGCGGTCGAAGTAACAGGGGGCGGAAAGTGGTTGCAGTTGTCAACCATAAAATATCGTGCCAGTGATGGGATGGTACATTCCTGGGAATGTGCTGACCGGGTCGCGAGTAATGGTGCGGTGGTAATTATCCCGCTGTTTAAGAGTACCAATGAAATCATTCTGGTTCGTCAGTACCGTCCGCCGGTTGATAAGTTTGTTATTGAATTTCCCGCTGGTTTGATTGATGATGGTGAAACAGCGGCAACTACGGCAAAACGTGAACTGTTAGAGGAGACCGGCTATCGCGGTTCGGTGATTTCTGTTTCCTGTAATACCTATAATTCGCCTGGTATGAGTGGCGAGCGAACCGAAATTGCCACGGTTGAAATTGATGAGGCATTTCATGTTAATAACCCGCCTGTGACTCAAATGGAAGGCACGGAGGATATTGAGACGTTTATCGTTAAGCGTGATAATCTAATGAAATTTATTCAACAGGCGGAAGCAGCCGGTGATGGAATTGATTCAAAAGTAATGGCATTTGCTATTGCTTCAATTTAAGAGGCAATTATTTAAGCCGCGAATGCGCGAATGAGTAGAGGTTAATTGCCACGATGATAATTTGAAATTTATCATCAGCGCAGTGAATGTTTTTTGTTGGAGTATAATAGCCAAGCAAAGGTCATTGTCCAATTGAACGCCACTTTTATGTCGCTCTTTCAGAGCTGTTTTCTTTGGTGGACGGGTTCCCAGGGCGTTGCCCTGGGCTAATATATATCGGGCTTTCAGTCCTAAGCAGGGCGTTCAAGTAGACAGCGATGCTCTGAGCTCTGGTACGGTGTTATACCCTTTTCGAGTAAGGGCTAATTAAAAACTACCCATAATGGGTATAAGTAAGGTAGTATTAAGATGCACGAAATTTTCAGATTATTATATTCGGCTTCACAGGCGGTCGGGACTATTCTCTTAGCGGCGATGGCCGGGGCACTTATCGTCAGGTTTAAACTGGTGACAAAAGACTCACTGAATGTGCTCAGTAAATTGTTACTTTATGTTATGTTGCCCTGTCTGCTGTTTACCAAAGTCTCTGCCTCAATTAACTGGGAACGGTTAATGGAGATGTGGATATTTCCGGTTTCATGTGTTTTATATATCTTTCTCGGGCTGTTTATAGGTAGAATTGTTGCTAGGATATGTCGTCCGAAACCTGAAATGGTTCCGGGTATAACTACGGCAGTGGCGTTTAGTAATGCCGGTTATCTGCCGATTCCGTTATTGATTGCAGTAGTTTATATTTTTCCATTATTCAATGATGCGCCAGGCGGGGTTCAGGGCGCGGCGGCAGATGTTATAACCTTGATTTCTGTCTTTCTAATCTGTTTTTCGCCATTAATGTGGACGGTTGGATTTTCGCTTATTTCCGGTGCAGGAATAAAAGACCTTACCCTTAAAAAGCTGTTGCCCCCACCGGTAATCGGTATTTTTCTCGGGTTACTGGTCGGATTAATTCCGCCACTGAAAAATCAGCTGTGTGCACCGGATGGACTTTTTCATGCTGTTTATCGAGCGGCTGCTATTATGGCAGAAGGTACAATTCCCTGTGCGTTGCTGATTCTTGGAGGAAAACTATCGCATGGACCACCAAAGGGAGCAGTTAACAAGCGGACTGTTTTTGCGGTAATCCTCACTAAACTGATTATTTTTCCAGCGTTGGCAATGGTTTATGTCGCGGTCTTGTTGAAATTCAATCTGCTACCGGCATCAATGTTGTTTATTTTGGTCTTGGTTGTTGAAGCAGGTTCACCGCCAGCTAATAACCTCGTGGTAATGGCTTCACTGGTCAATCGTAAAATAGAAGATGGTATGGCGGCAATTCTCTTTTGGAGCTATCTGGCATCCATTTTAACTCTGACCATATTAGTAATGCTCACTATCTATCTCTTTAAAGGATATGTTTAATAAAAATTATTGATAAATAAAGCCGACTTTGTCGGAACAAAAAAATAAAGGTAAAAATGTCAAAGTGTAAAGAAATTTCAAAGTTGATCTCTGATTCAATGGAACAGAAACTTCCATTGAAACAGCAATTAGGTATCTGGTTGCACCTGATAATGTGTAAAAAATGCAGAGAATACCGTATACAGATGATGATGGTACGCCAGGTGATCGGCAAATATGTGAATGCCGACGGTACCGGATATAAAAAAAATCGTTTATCAGGAAAGTCACGTAATCATATTAAACAGCTTCAAAAAGAAGATGGTAAAAAAAGGGGTAGTGGGCAAATGAAGTAATGTTTCAGCAATCAGGGCTGTTCAATGTTAACGTGCACATTTTTATATTTTTCGATTTGTTGACAATCTATTCTTTGCATTGAAAATAAATAAATCCGGTGGTTGAGTGTTCAGAATCCGTATATCAGACATGTTGATTTCGGGATTTGTGCTATTAAACGCCTGGTAAATTAAACATTCAGCCATTATCTTAATAATAGACTGTCTTGAAACAGGCATACACGGTATGAAGCGGCAGCAATTTACCAGACGATGCAAGCATCAGGCATTATCAACTGGAAATATTTAAATAAAGGAAACAGATGAAAAAAATAAAAATATCAGCGTTATTAATCTATGTATTGGGAATATTTTTGGGACTGGCAGTCAGCCAAAAACTGTTTGCTGGCATGCCAGCAAACAATCTGATAAAAAACGCTATCTTTGCTGAAGGACAAAAGTATTGGCACCAGCAGGGCAAAGGGAGGCTTGCCATCCAATTTGATGACAGGCAGTTAATTTTACAAAAACAGGACAGTCAATACTCCGCGTTCTACCAGGATATAAAAATTCCTGCGCCGGGAAAATATTTCGTTGAACTGGTGGCAGACTCCAAAAACGGCAACGGAGCACTGCTACTGGTAACCCCGTTTTCCAATGGTAAATTTCATGATCGGCAGAACATCCGGCTAAGCTTATTGCCTAAAAATGGTGTACAGGTTTTATCAAAGGAGATAAAACTAGGTTCAGAGGTCAGCAAAGTCAGAATCAGACTTTTTGGTAATAAAAACGGAACACGATTTATTTCAGTACAGCTGAAGAAAATGACTGCAGCAGATAAACAACCCAACGTAGCTCCAGCGAAGCAATTAAATGCGGCAATAGGCAAGGATAGTGGTAATTTATTAAAAAACAGTAACTTTAAAGCGGGGAAAAAATATTGGTCTCAAGTAGGTAGCGGTAAATCGGACATCCGTATAGAAAATGGCAAACTTTTATTCCAAAGGCAGGACGCGGTATATTCAGTCCTTTACCAGGATATAAAAATTCCGTCACCCGGAACTTATGCTCTGGAAGTCACCGCTGACAGCCGCAATGGCGGCGGTAGTCAAGTGATTGTCACCCCGTTTTTTGACGGTAAATTCCATGACCGTTATAATAGCTATATTCGCCTGGACAGGAAAAACGGGGTTCAAAAACTGTCCAAACTGATAAATATCGGTGCTGAAGTCAGTAAAGTCCGAGTTCGGATTATCGGCAATAAAACCGGAACCCTGTTCAGCAAAGTAATATTAAAAAAAACTTTTCCCGGCAGATTAATCAAATTCCAGTAGTGCCGGGTAGGCCGAAACTGGATGGTGAAATTGATGATGCCTACTGGAAACAGGCTCTGCGACTTGATGAATTCAGAGTCCTAGGCACTCCGGCCATTAAAGCGGCAGTTAAGACCAGAGTTCTTTGTTGCCTCCGGTAATGGTTACCTTTATGTTGCCTATGAGGCTGAAGAACCGGAAATGGCAAAAGTGAATATTGTCAGAAAAAACAGTATGGCTTTATATAACGGCGATGACATCGAATTGTTTATTTCGCCGGATCGGAAAAACTTTTATCAGTTTCTAGTGAATGCTGAGTCAGAAGGTAAAACAACAGCAGAAATTGAGAGCTGTCTGGTATGAAGAGGCGGCAGAGGCTCGGCAGTTTACTGGTAACTGGCAGAATCCATTCCCTGATAAAAAAATCAAATCCATTGGTAGTTACTTCCGGAAACAGGCAGGGCATAGACCTTTATCTTTTCGGACTGTCAATGGATTAAAAAACAAAGGATAGACCTATGAATATTACGTCAGACTGGCATATCCATTCGCATAATTCATGTGATGATGCCTCAATGTTAATGTCAACCTTGATTCGCGAGGCTGAAGAACAGGGAATTATTGAGTTTGGGATTACCGATCATATTCATACTCCCTATAATTTACCGGATTTAGAACAATCACGCCAAGAGTTCGACTCTAACGAAACAACCGCACATTTTCACTTTGGCGTTGAAGTCAGTTGTGTCTCGCAATGGGAAATCGACAAAATGGCCAAAGGTAATTATGAGACTCCAACTTACGGTCTGCGTTCAGGCGGCAAAGCGGGATGTGAGCTGGCGATCGGTATTACTGCCGAGGATGTCGAAAAATACCGGGTTGAATATGTGGTCGGCGGTACGCATTGGCCGATCTATGTGCCGTTTGAACCACAGGCAATTATCAAAGATTATCACCGTCAGAATATGTTTTTGGCAACCCATCCGCTGGTTGATATTGTCGCTCATCCCTGGTGGTGGATGGGATATTGGCAGGATGACAACGGTAAATATTTGACCGACCCCTGGTTTGAAGATTTCACGGTAATTCCACTCTCAATGCACAAAGAATTTGCCATGGCGGTTATTGAACATAATACTTTGGTCGAGATTAACCTTGGTGCTATGCTGCTCAATAAACAGTATTCGACTGAATTTAAACAACACTATCTGGAATATCTGGCAATGCTGAAGGTGCTGGGGGTTAAACTCTCTATGGGGTCTGACTCGCATGACAAACATTACACCGCTGTAGATTTCGCCTCCGCCGCAACCATGTTAGAACAGGTGGGGATTACCGAAAATGATCTCTATTCACCTGTTACAATTTAACCGGTGTAAGTATGACGGATGCTCCTGCACCGTCGCCTTGTGTGTTGCCAGCCTAAACTTTCCCGCCCCTAATTGTAGATTACGCTTCATCTGTCTACGCATAGTGCTACTAGGCATAAATTCCACAACTCATGCTAGCAAAATAAAAAGTCTAACGGAGTCTCGCCCTCCAGAATTAAAACCAAACAATGGAGGGTGAAAGGAGTCATTCGCATCCTCCTGAGAAACGACTATTAGGTGTTCTATGGATTTAGACGGCAGTGCCAAAAGTCAAAATTTACGCCAAAACAGGAAATATGACAGTTGTAACTTGTTGATATGCAACAACCGTTATTTTTCAAATTTCACCATTCTTGACTTTTGGCACAACCGTCGATTTATACCGAATGGCACTAATTATATGAAAAACGTTAATTGAAAAGTTAAATGCACGTTTGTCAGATTAAACGCATCTTACTTATGGAAATGTGTGCATTAACTCTGACACTCTGGACGAGGTGACATACATTTTCCCTTTTATAGGATCAAATACCGT
>JAKIUY010000016.1 GCA_021647315.1 Victivallaceae bacterium | reverse complement strand
ATAAATCGTGACAAAGATGTGATAATTTATGTCAATGATGAGATTGTTGGACAAGGCTCTGTCACTAAACTGGCTCAACAGGATTTGGGCAATAAATATTTCTCTATACCAGTATCTTCCAGGAACAATGATCCGACATTCACAATGAGTATTGCTCATATAAAAGTCACCCGTGGTTTGGTCAGTTCATTGACTATCAAACAGGATGTCAAGAAATGGCAGACCTTGGTGCACTAAGGGACAGATTAAACTGTAACCGTTAAGCTTAGATGGGCGAGCTTAATTTTGAGTTTAGTCCAGTCCTATCAACCTTGAATTACTTGACAAATTCAAGCATCCAGAAATTTTGTGGTTCATGAAAGCGGTTTATGAGCAGTGCCCAGGAGCTGAATTCAGGTTTACCGGCGTAGCGTTCTCGGCAGAAATTAAAATTCCAGGTATCACCGGGTTTGACCTTTGTGTTCATAGAATCAAGAGCAATAGACATTTCCACGCTCCAAAAGCCTTTACCTTTATGTGGTTTTCGAACAATCTTACCATCCCAGGGTTCTCTGTTAATATAATAATCATAAACAGTTCCTATAGAATTCATTGTTATCTGATAATACTGGTCAGCTTTTTTCTGAGTATCAAAGAAGATTTCGATACAGTCATCGTGGTAAACAGCTTCATCATTATTTTTTACAGTGTATTTGAGTTTATTCATATTGGGCTCTTTACAATAAAAGGAGATATAGAGATTTTTTTTGTCCCAGCCGAAATTCACTTTTGTTTGGTTTTCAGCGAGTTTCGGGAATTTTCTTTTTTTCATAATAACTCTGAAATCAGAAAATTTAGTTGCCGCAGCCCATTCCTTTTCATTGATAATACCGTCAATTTTAGGCGGTGTTTTCATGAATTGAATTTTTGATGGCAATGCTCTGTTTTGAAATTCTTTTTTGTATAGCTTAAGTTTCATTTTCAAGGCAATGATTTCCTCAACAAAAGGGCGTGCAATTTTTTCATCGATATCATTTTGTAATTTCACTTTAAATTTATCAAGTTTTTTTACTAAAATACCTATAGATTTAATTCTCTCGGCTGAAGTACTCCCTTGAATTGGAGAACTTTTCAATGCCTCAACGGTATTGACAACTTGTTGAATGGTTTCGGCAAATTCAGGTCCTAAAATACTTGAAATAGATCTCTGTGCAGAAAGTTCAGGATTTAAATCTTTCCCTTTCCAGAGAAAATCTGTAACAATATCTATAATCATAGGTCTGTCGATTACAGGGTACATGTATAAATTTGTCAGTTCCTGAAGTTTTGGATCTGTATGAATTTCATAAGGTTTTACAAAATCGGATTTAAGGTTTTCAAAACGTGTAAAATAATTATCCCAGATAATAGCCTTTCTGCCGGTAAGTTTTTGGTGGTAAGCCATTTCTTTTTCGTTAAATGCTCCACAGTTTACAAAATCGATTGTCTTAGGCAATTTGCTGAACTCTTTGAGGTATTTTTTTTCGTAATCGGAGTGGTCTAACCAGTATGTCATGGGAATAACAGAAAACTTTATAGATTTATCTAATTTCATAAGGTCATTGTAAACCCTTTCTGTATAAATTCTTTGAGCGTTGGCAATGGTTTTGAATGCCCTTTTGTCATTTTCAAAGAGAAACTTGTCCTGTCCACCAAATCTGCCCATGTCATCCCAGGCAAGGCAGAACTCTCTAACACCCAATGCGTAAAGGTCTTTAAAATGTTCCATCATTCCGTCGTACAGAGAAGTATCTATGAAATTTAATGGTTTGCCAAAAACATTTCCTTTGGAATCTTTTCTATAATACCCCGGATGAATTTGAACAATAACATCAATAAAACGATCATTACAGTCTGCAATAAATTGTTTATGCTGTTTTTTCTCATTTTTATTTAAACCTCTAAACCAAAAAGAATTATGAGGTGCACCAAGCGGAAAAATGAAATTCCACTTATGCTCAACCAGCCAATTGAGCCTTCTAACCGAATGACTGCCTGAAATTAAACCACGTCTTTCAAAAGCAGGTTTATCAAAAATAAAGCCATCAACATAATTCCCTTTTAAAATCCACGCCTTCAAAGTTTGAATACCGTAAAATTTGCCAACATTGGAGTCTGCTAAAAGAAGAATATTTGTATGGTTATCTTTCGTAGTAATACGTAAAAAATACCCTTGTTTACCAAGCTCTCCCGGCAGCACATCCTTACTCGACAAAGATTGCCGATTCGTAATTTTAATTGTTAACCTCGATTTTTTTTGTGCACTGCTGTAAACAATATTTTTAACTCCTGATTCTACGAGCAAAGTCTTCAACGCATCTACAATCCGTTTATCTGTATTTTTATATTGAATAACTGCATCACTAAAATCCCATTTGCGCACAATGTTTCCATATCTTTCAATAACAGGTTGCGGGATAATAATCGGGTGATTCGGATTAAGTTTAACAGAGGAATTTCCCAGCCCTGCAAAAACACCTGTTGTTTTCGTGTTTTCAAAGACAACGAGATCATCAAATGAAAATTGACCTTTGCATCCAAGAGCCCCAAGAACAATGTATGCTGAGACTGCATTTTTAGGGATATCTATAGAGAATTTAAAAGTTTTCCAATCATGAGTAGACTTAGTAACAGCCAGTACCCTGTTGCCAGCATACGAGCCGTCTGCTTTGCTGAAATGTATGATTACCCTGCAACCGGCATTAATACTGTCTCCGCCTTCTGTAAATTTAGTTTTAATGCGAACCTGCCCTGCCAAACTAGCCGTATTTAAAGAAAATGGATCAGAAGACCATTGCAAACTCCTGCCACCTGGAGCCTGTATTGCAATTGCAATATATTTTCCGGATTTAGAATCAGTCATCCATGTACAATCAAAAACTTCACCTTTAACAATCCGATTAGGCTTATTCCAAAAAATCGGTTTTTTATCGCCTTCTTCAAAATTTCCATTAAAAACAATTGAACGTTTTAAGGTTGATTTATTCTCGTTTTTACGAGCAGATGATTCTTTCACAATACAAAACAGACCAATTATTACAAAATATGTGACGATTTTATTCATATAAATTTCCTCGGGTTTAAATTATTTTAAGATTAAAACGTTAAATTAAAAAATATTGAGACTTACCTCCTAAGCCTGTTCATTATCAATTCTTATATTTTTCATTCTTCCTTTAAAGAAGTTTTCTACTCCAAAGTCTGAACCAAAGAAATGTCCACAATCTGCATAGGTTCGTTTAAAAGGGAATTTACATGATTCAGATTTACCATCTACAGCACACTTAGCAAACTTCTCGCCTATTGTTATTTTGAATTCACTCCATTTATCTTTACAAACAGGAAGGTTTTTAAAAAGATAATCAAACTTTTCATCATCTGTAAACATCGTAATTCCCATAGAACCATCTTTAAAATAGACTTTCCAGCAGCTGAATGGTTTTGCTACCTGTTTCGCAGACATGGCAATTTCCCCTTTTAATATTTCTTCGGGGAAAATATTTATGGATAATACAAGATTATCTTCACACCAAATGGGAGTCCAACGAGGCATATAGGCAATTTCGATAAAATCATTTTCTCCGTTAAAAACAAATTCATCCCCATTGGAAATGTTGTGAGGAAGCCCCCCTCTGACCGAAACAATGGGATTATTCATGAGGAAATATGAAGCCCTGAAATTCCGTCTTAAATCTAATTGGTATTTATTACTAACATCAAAATATCCTGGATAATTAAAGACGGCATAATTATAATCCGGCAACTCGCCAAAAAACCGAATAAATAATGGCGCCTCTGCTTCGAAAATATCCTGTGATTTTGAAGGCAAACGTTCCATTGCTGCAAGAGCCATATAATGATGATCTTTATGTAATAATGGGTTTAAAATCTCTCGCCAGTTTTTCAAAAGTTACTCCTTAAATTAGATGTTGAGCGAAAAGGGTACGACTCCGGCCTGAAGATTCAGTCGGTAATTGACATTGCGAGTAATTAAAGTGCATTCATGAGCTGTAACCCCAGTTCCCAATACTTTCCCATCCATTTCCACCGGCATTGTCATACACAAGTGCATTCTTTTAGCTAGTTTACTGCACCTGTTTAAGTTCAACTGCGTAGCTCTTTAATAGCTTTTAGATCGCAAAACGGTATCAGTTATTTCTTAACTTTTCTTTTGATAGAAACATCATCAAAAAGAACTTTACCTTTACAGTATGAAATAACCAGTCCCAGCCGCATGTAAGCAATCTTGTCCTGATTAGGTGCAGTAAAATTTTCGGTAAATTTAGTCCATGCTTTTATTTCCGATCCAAAACGTTTGACATCACGATGGCAAATTCGTTTTTTATTTTCATCATAAAAAATAATCAGAACGCCTGGTTTATACCAGTCCTTGTCAGCTTGTAGATTCTCTGTCTTTATTGAAAAACTGACAACCAGTTTTTCCCCTTTGCCGGCAGGAATAAAATCAGAGAGCCAGGTTAGTGACTTTTTACCGAGGTGATTTTCGAGATAAACAGAATTTTTACCGGATGCCGCATCCTTTGAAATTCCTGCTTTGAACCCTTGAGCCGGGTAATAAAGCGGAGTCCAGTTGGCAACATAACCGCTAGTACCATGAGAAATCGCCTGCTTAAGATTAATAGTCTCAAAGCCGCTGTTTTTCACTAAATTATCGTTTGGAACTTCTTTTGCCGATAAGGGTTGAACCGCGAAGACCAAGATTCCGAAACAGATGGTTTGCATTAACGATTTTTTCATTGTACACTTCCTTTTTAATGAATATTTAGTAGCCATGCTGTAAATAATATAACATGAAAAATAATAATGGCTAATCAACAGTTACTTCGTATAATCCCAGAGGGCTGATGCGCCATCGCCTGATGCATTCATTTTCAGGCTTTCAACATGACCATCACATTTAAGAAAGTTGGCATAACCATCAATAGAAGTTTTAACCCCGGGTTTGCCATTAGGGATAGCGTTACCTCCATGACGGTAGTCAGTTGGTGTCCAAGACTTCCACCAGCTACTAATGCCCTCTACATTCAATCGACCTTTATCACCAGCAAGGATCAGTTTAGACGGCTTGCGAAGTTGTACAAACTTAATAGATCTATCTTGAAATGTAACTACATTCATTCCATACGAACCAGGTGCCCGCAGGCTACCTTCAAAATCTCCTTTGACACTGCCGGAGTTTATTAAGTCAATTCTGCTTGAACAGTACCAACTTTGTGGACTGTTCATATATCCTGCCACCAGCCAAACCCAGGTAAAACCTGGATTATGCGGATTGGGATTTATATTGATAGCCGGAAACCAGGAATTATACAGCGGCACATACCCATCATTATCCTCTGCATACATCACAAACCCAAGACCAATTTGCTTTAAATTACTGACACAGTTAATCTTTTTAGCGGTGTCCCGGGCTTTATTCAACGCAGGCAATAACATTGCTGCCAGGATCGAAATAATAGCTATCACGACGAGCAATTCGATTAGGGTGAAACTGTATTTTTTCTCTTTCATTTTTCTATCTCCTGTTGCTGTTTCTAACTTGCTGATTCAAAGCAATGAAAACCATTTTCATGCCTTTTGCCGACTTTTATCCGTGCATCTCCTTCCGGCTTATCGCCGATTATTGGTTTATAACTCACAAAAAACAGGTTGGAGTTTTTGAGTGACTCCTTAGCAACTATGTGAACGTCAAAAAAGAACCGTTATTAATCTATATTAAAACGCTTAATAAAGTCTGCAACTTTATCAAACTTGCCTATTTTTTCCAGATTATGGGCATCGGAACCAATAGATAACTTAACCTTATGCTTAAGCATTATATTGATCACGTTCGGATAACTATTTTCCAGCTTCTCGGTCGGCATGTTATTTAACAAAGTTTCATTGACTTCAAATGCGACATTATACTGCTTAGCTGCCAGTGCAAGAGATTCAAAATCTTTCAGCACACTCCCCGAAAATTCATTGATAATGCCATTTTGCATTATTATACGTCCAGGATGAGCAAGAATATCAACTTTGGGATTTTCAATTAACTTTTCCATTATCTTAAACCACCGGCTGTAAATTCTATTCTTATCACGGCGGGTAAAGTGTATTTTTTCAAACCAACCCATGGATACTCCGGGATAACCGTGAAAGCCAACCAGAATCGGGTAAATTTCATCTTTATCAAAATCATCAAAATTCAACTTTCCCAAATTTTCCATGTCCGGATCTATCTCCATGCCAACTGTTACATTAATATCAGTTGGGATGGTAGCCAGCTCGTTTTTGATTAACTGAAAATTGCCTCTGGGACCCAAATGCCAATCAAAAGAGTGTTCTGTAATCGCAATCTGCGCAAGCCCTACCTGCTCAGACTTTTTAATTATGTTGCTCACAGTCATTGACTCATCAGCATGACCAGAGTAAACGGTGTGAATATGATTGTCACAGTCAAGATCCATAATAAACAGTAACTTAATAATTAGATTTTTTTACTTTATGCTATATATTATATGTTATATACGAACCTTTAACAAGATAAAAAATGGTGTATTATATCTAAAAATGTTGCAAAAATACAAAATAGACGTTTATGACAGGTTTCTTTTTGCATGGTCTAAGTCTCTTTTATTAGATATTGAAGATTTTGATCTCTATCTCAGAGTATTTGCCAAGATGCAAAGCGACGGCACCTTTTCTAATGAATTTTCATCACCCGGCATTATCTTTCATGTTGTGAACTCAGGAACCGGCATTATTGAGTATGAAGGCTCTAAGGTTGAATCCGGACCGGGGACAATGTTTATATTCTGGCCGGATAATAAAGTCAAATATTACGACTCCCGCAACTCACCATGGGATTACACCTGGTTTTGGCTAGGGGGAAAAAGTACTCAGAAAATATTGAGCCTTATCGGCTTGACTCCGGATAAACGTGTTTATGATATCAGCAAATGCCCCGGCTTTCTCCATACTGTAGATTCAGTCTCTGAATGCTTTGAAAACAATGAATTCTCGCTATTTTATCCGATGACCGCCGCCTGGATGCTCGTCAATGCACTGACCAACGAACTCTCGGATAAAGATAATCTTGTTAAAATTAATAATATTGTTGAAGCCAGCATGATTTTTATCGAAAACACCCAACTGTCCAGTGTCAGTGTTGAAACTCTAGCAGAACATTTTAAAATTAACAGATCAACAATTTTCAGGCTGTTTAAAAACGCGTTAGATATTTCGCCAAAGGAATATATTGATAAATTCCGTTTCGAAAAAGCGTGTCAATTGCTGTCTAATAAAAAACTGAAAATCAAAGAGATATCCGACTCGTGCGGTTATGAGAGTCAATGTTACTTCAGTACCGCATTTCAAAAACGCTTTGCCATGACCCCATCGCAATGGCGGCAAAAACAGTAACAGGCTTTCATAAGTCATGCACCGAATATACAAAATTCATGATAGAGCATTATCTGATAAAAATATAGCTTTTAAATCATGGGGAATTTTAACTTTTGCTGAAAATTGGGGGAATATAGTTATACCGTTTTGCGATCTAAAAGCTATTAAAGAGCTGCGCAGTTGAACTTAAACAGGCGCAGTAAACTAGCTAAAAGAATGCACTTGTGTATTACTGCCGGATTATCAATCTCATTATAATTTACAACCGCCTCGACAAGCCATTTAACAGCATTCAATAATGTAGACCGGCCGGTTTCATTTTTTTCATATTTTATTCATGGCATGGAGCAGTGCGAATAGTGCTTCGACATAAGGTACTGCAATATCATGCTGTTTTGCCAGCCGGATTACATTACCGATAATTACGTCAATTTCCATTTGACGTTGATGTTCATAATCAAGCAGCATACTGGTTTTGTACGGCGGGAAGTTTTTGGTGTAATCAATATTCCATTTAATCAGCTCCACTTCGAGCGGCACGCCACAGGCAATTGCGGTATTAACGACGTCACGCATTACATTTTCTGCCAATTCAACCAGATAAGGGTTATCCATTATCTGTTTGGTATCAAGTTTACCTGCCAGGACTGAAATAGCATTGAATGGCACATTCCATAACAGTTTTTCCCAACGTTTTTCCACAATATCAACGGTAAGTTCGCAGTCAACGCCAGCCTGTTTGAACAGCTCCCCGAGTATAGTCAGTTTATCAGAAATGCCTTGCGGGTAAACGCCCAGTTTAATCCGACCACTGCCTTGATGGTAAATCCTCCCCTGCCCTTCACGAAAAACTCCGATATAAGCAATAGCACTGATAAGCTCATTGTCCGGAAATGCCTCATGCAATGCCGGTTCGATATCAATCCCATTCTGCAGTAAGACAATCGAAGTTCCGGCTTTTACCACCGGCGTAATCAGTTTTACCACATCAACCTCCGGTAACGCCTTTACCGCGACAATAACAAAATCAGCTGTACCTCTATAATCTTCAACGCAGTTAAAGACATTTTCCGGTATAAAGTTAAAATTACCGTTAATGCTGGTTATGGCAAAACCATTACTTTTCACCGCCAGGTAATCAGAACGGCAGACCACCGAGACCCGTGCTCCCGCCTGAGCTAAACGTCCACCAAAATATGCCCCGACACCACCGGCACCAACCACCAGAATTTCCGGTTTTTTATTGTTCATAACTAAATTTTTCCTATTAGCTAAACTACCCATTCAGGGGCTGTCAGAAACTCCAGTTGTTTTACCGCTAAACCACTCATTTCGCCGTTGGAGTTCGCCACTTTAGTTGTGCCGTTTGCACAATAAAACTCAGGCGAGACGCCTAAGCTACTTTATCGTTTACCGAAAATAGCTGAACCTACTCTGACGAAGGTGGCGCCTTCGGCGATAGCGATTTTGTAATCGGCACTCATGCCCATTGACAGTTCCGGCAGTGGAATCGCAAAGCGGGTGGCTATATTATCGCGCAATTGACGCAGTGAGCTGAAAATATGGTGCAGTTCCGATTCGTCCGCGCCATAAGGCGCCATCGTCATCAAACCGACAAATTCAAGATTATCACATTTAACGGCTGCGGTTGCAAGTACCATTGCCTCGGTTTCCGTTGTACCGAATTTTGATACTTCACCTGAAATATTTATTTCGAACAATATTTTCGGTTTTCGATTAATTTCACCGGCCAGACGATCAATGCGTTCAATCAACTTTACCGAATCCACGGCATGAATATAGTCAGCAACGGCAACAGCCTTGTTGACTTTATTGCTCTGCAAATGACCGATCAGATGCCATTCAATATCGTCTGGCAACATCTCAGTTTTTTCGGCCAGTTCCTGAACCCTATTTTCACCGAACAGGCGTTGTTCTGCTCCATAAGCAGTTTCGATATTGGCAGCCGGAAATGTTTTACTGACTGCAACCAGCCTTACGGTTTCCGGTTTTTTGCCAACCGCAATAGCGGCCTGACTGATTGCTTCACGTACCGCCTGTAACTGTTTAATAAGATAATCATTCACTTTTCAATACACTCCATCGCTCTATTTCATTACTTGTAAAATCAATATAATCACGTTCACTCAGACCAACATTTTTTTGTGAATAATTTTCAATGATGGCGGGTCAGTAATAACCTTTGCTCCGGCTGGAGTCGCTTCAGTCAACCAAACATTACCGCCGATAATCGAACTTTCACCGATAGTAATATTCCCCAGTACGGTGGCACCTGAATAGATTGTTACATTATTCTCGATTGTCGGGTGGCGTTGTGCCCCTTTGATAATCTTGCCACAGGCATCTTTCGGAAAACTGAGAGCTCCAAGCGTTACGCCCTGATATATTTTAACATTATTGCCAATTTTAGCGGTTTCGCCGATAACCACACCAGTACCGTGATCGATAAAAAGTCCTTCGCCCAAATGAGCACCGGGATGAATATCTATTCCGGTGATACTGTGAACGTATTCAGTCATCATCCGTGGAATAAGCGGGACTTTTTCATGATAGAGCAGATGAGCAAAACGCTGAATTGTAATCGCTTTTATCCCAGGGTAACTAACGACAATTTCATCCATAGATATCGCCGCCGGATCCCCCTCATAAGCTGCAGCGATATCAATTTTCATGGTTTCCCGCACTTTCGGAATTGCATCCATCAGCCTTTTCACTGCATGTGCAGTGAAATCATGCACATCGCACTCTTCGCATTTATCGCGGCTGCAATTGTAGCGAAAAGCGAAGAACAGCTGTTCAAACAGTTCATCGTGTAAATCGGTCAGGATATTGCCAATACTAAATGCGATGGTATTGATACTGAATCGATGAGTTCCACTAAATCCGGGGAAGACGATTTCAAGCAATTTATCAATAATACTGAGAATATTCTGTTCCAGCGGCATATTGAAGCCCTCAATATGATTGATCCCCTGTGTATCTTTATAGGTGGAACAGATACTGTTCACCAAATCATTAAGATAATCTTTATCTATCGGCTTAAGAAATTCTGTTTTGCAGCATTTTTTCATAAAAAGACCTCGTAAATATCATGTTATACCCATTCGGGCAGGTTTCAGTTTATATTAAGGTTATGGTATTCGTAAAGCGCGGACAGCCAGTTATCCAGTTTAGTCCAGTAACCAGCGGTACACTCCGGCATCACATTGCCTGCAATAGCATTTTTCAACAGTTTAGTGATAAAATCAGCCTGTTGCTTATTCAATGACTCCGCCTCACTGAAATGTTCCGGCAGTAACCCGTTTTCATGCAGGTGAACCGCCTTGAGTGCCGCAAGACTTTGTTCAAAACTCCAGCGTTTCCCCATTGGCGTTTCTCCTGCCAGATTTCTGATGGCATTAATCAAGGCTGCATAAGTCAATGGTGCTGGAATGCCGGGATGAGAGTTTTTCAGTATTAGCGTACTTATTTTCATACCACCGACAAAACAGTCCAAATCGAGTGCTATAGCACTATGTTCTTTGATAAGTTCCGCTTCATAAATAGTATGCAGTGAGCTATTCTTACTGTTTTTAAATTCAACTTTAAGTTCCTGAAACAGATCAATAACAGGAAACTTACCAGATGAGTTTTTTAACGCGCCCCTGGCCATCAGGTCAAGCCTGCCGAATTCAGGACTAAGCCCATGAATAATTAAGCTTGTCTCTTTGTAGGGCAGTTTTTTCAGTACTATAAATTCAGTTTCTATCACGTCTATCTCCATAAGTAGTGCCTGAAAGCAGATGCCGCTTCAAACTCCGCTTCAAGTCGCTACGGAAGCGGAAGTAAAACCTCAACTGTTACTTCGTCTGTCGTTTCACGCAAGTATCCAAGAAATGACAAGACTTTGTGACTAATGGTCTTAATCTACAGTTCAAAATCATCCTCTGCAATCTCACATATAAAAAAATAGAAAAACTTTACATTGAAAATTAAATTAAGTGATACCCATCCCACGAGCTGGCAAAATTGAATGCAGGTGGATGTTCTACCAATGTCGCACTCATTGTAGCTCTTCCGGTGATTCTTTATCTACTTTAGTGCCTGAACGAAAACGCCGATTATTTCATTTCTGTTCAGACACTACTTATATAAGTTATTTTAGGTCACAGTAAATACAATGAATAAAAACAAATCACTACCATCCCATAACTCTTAAAAACTACTAATATGCATCTTTTTTTGTGGTTAGCACGTCTTATTATCAATATACCCTATTTTTCGTTTTTTAAAATCCTATGGGATGACTGTGAAAAAAATATTAAAGCGTTGTCTTTATTTGCAAAGCATCGAGGTAGGAGCAGCCTCCCGACTGCGAACATTCGCGACAGGGATGTCGCTCCCACATTGTTAAAACAGGCACGAAACTCCAGGTTGTGCTATCCCAGAGTTTCATCGCGCCAAGCCTTGATTGCATCAAGAAAAGCCGGTAGTCTGCTACTGTTTTTTGGACCAATACCTTTGAGAGTCTCGGCTTCCGTCCGGGTAACCGGTGCTGCTTCCGCCAATCTGGATAATACAGCATTGGAAAATATCGTAAATGCCGGTTGTTGACGGCGTTGCGCCATTTCATTACGAATTCCACGGAGCTTTTCATAGAGATCATGGTTAGCATTAAGTTCTTCATCAAATAACGCTGGCTGGCGCTGACTGGTTCTACGCTGGGGCGACATCAAAGGTTGATCGTCCAAAGGCAATGATATCGTCATATCCCGTGTCGACAGGAGCGTTAGGCCAGCTGATGAAACATCCAGGCAGGGATACTCATAATTTTCAATTCTGCTCAAAAAGCCTGCCTCTTCCAATGCCCTGAGCAAACGGGAAATACGATTCTTCTTAAGTTGCTGCAAAGCTCCAAAAGCCTGCATATTGCCTAGGTGGGACGCAGCGGCGACAGCTGAATGGCTACCGCCAAGAATTTCAGTCCAGCGGCCGCGGCCAAAACGCCCCGGCATGTCGGCAATCGCTGCCAATGCGCTTAATGCGATTGCCTGCTCCTGTTCATCAAGCAGACGCATAATTTTATCGCTTCCCAGGCAGCAATCACAGCTTTCACAACGCCAGCCAGCTTCACTTTCACCAAAATAGGTAATAATAAAATTTTGTCGGCAATTATTGGTTTCAGCGTATTTTATCACACGGTCAAGCCGGGCAATTTCATAGTCATGCTTTTTGGTTAAACCAGAAAAATCAATATCGTTCAACACCTGCCGTTCGGTCTTAACCAATTGCACTGCACGCCCCCGGAACGGTGATTTGTATTTAAGTACTCCACTCTTTCGCAGTGCAGGCATGACGCGCTTGATCTGTTCTTCACTCAGTTGAACAATATCCACCAACTGCGGAACAGTAACACGGACGCCGGCGATTAAATTTTTACCGAATTTCCGGATTATATTGGTGATAAACAATGAACGTTGGGTTCGTTGCTCTTGATGCTGGGTCATAAGCTGCTCTAAATCATCGTCAACATGGAGGATAAATTCATTTTCACCGGAATTGCCACGAGTGATAATGCCCTGTTTTTCCAGAATATGCATCACCGTATAGATCTGACCGTCACTTTTACAATCATCAAGTCGTGACACCATTTCGGCTGCGGTCATTTCAATATTTACAGTGCCGTTATTCGATAAAGTCACCAGCAATTCAAAAACCTCCCGGACCAATTTCTCTTCAGGATTATTCAGATCAATCAGAAATTCCTGAGTGTAACGATCGGAAAATGAAAACAGCAGTACACATTCAGCGTTTTCGCCATCACGTCCGGCACGTCCAGCCTCCTGATAATAGGCTTCAAGACTACCGGGAATATTATAGTGAATGACCGAACGTATATCAGCCCGGTCAATTCCCATGCCGAAAGCATTGGTCGCGACCAGAACCGCACACTTGCCATTCATAAAATCATCCTGGATGGCATGACGTTCCTCCAGGCTCATGCCGGCATGATAACCGGGAATACCAAATTTATCCACCAGAGCATCAACCGATTTCCGCGTCGATGCATAAATAATTGTCGGCTGCCCTTTATTAATACGATCTCTGACAACCGTATCCTTATCAGCACCACCACTGCAACGTTCAACCTTAAAAGCCAAATTCGGTCGCTTAAATCCCCGTACCAGAATTTCCATATCCTCGCGACCCAGCAGCGTCACAATATCCTGTCTGACAATATCAGTCGCAGTGGCAGTAAAGGCACAGACCTGCGGGATTGAGTAGTTAGCAATAAACTCACCCAGTTTAGCGTAAGAAGGCCGGAAGTCATGTCCCCATTGACTGATACAATGCGCCTCATCAATCACTAATGCCTGTGGCGGATTACTCTGTAACAGGCGGTCAAAAGCCGCTGCGTAAAACCGTTCAGGCGCCACATAAAGCAGTTTAATCTGCCCTGCCCTGACTTGATCAAATACCGCATACTGTTCGGTGTAAGTCATCGTACTATTGACAAAGGCTGCCGGAATATTTTTTTTCTGTAACGCATCGACCTGATCTTTCATCAGAGAGATCAATGGCGAGATCACCAATGCGTAACCTGGCCTGATTAAAGCCGGAAACTGATAGCAAAGGCTTTTCCCGGCTCCAGTCGGCATTACCAGACACACATCATTGCCGCCGAGAATATCCTCTATCGCCTCACGTTGACCATCAAGAAATGTATCAAAACCGAAATATTGTTCCAGCTGTTTTTCCAATTGTTCCTCATGCATAACTAATCTCCCTGTTTTAATCATTACTTTCATACACTGCATTTTTTTCTTCCGCCAGCGGTTCGAGCCCAACTTCAAACTGTTTTTTTATCCGAGCGACAAAAGGTTGTTTAGTCAGACAAAGAAAGGGACGACGGTAGATAATTTTGGTTGCACTCGGCTTGATCAGGAAACAAAAATATTCCAGCTTATTATCCCTGGTTTCGGCAAATTGCTTAAATTTATTAAAACCTTTATCATCATTAGGCCAGAAATAGACCTGTGAATTGCCACCGAAGGTCTTAACCGCAATTTTCCGGTCAGAAAGTTGCACAAAAATCGGTTGCTTGCCCTCGGCGTCATTTGACGGAATAAACTCCACCCGGTTAAAATCCTGTTGCTTTTCAAGCTTTTCCTTAAGTTCTTCATAACGTTTTTTCAGTTCAATAATTTGCATCAACCATGCTTTGGTCTGGGCAGTTTCACCCGGCAACTTAGCTTGAAGCTGTTTGATCTTATCATGTAATGCCTTCGCTTCCAATTTGCGGGTGGCAAGCGCAAGTTCACTGTCCGCAATCTGCTGCTGGAGCTTATCGCGATCATAACGCCGGAAAACCGCCAGTTCATTTTTGACTTTCAAATATGAGATTCTGACTGTTTTAAGTCTGTCGGTAACCTCATTGTACTCTTCCAGCATCCGTTGACGTTTTTTATTGACCGGTTTTTTCGGGGTAGCAGAGACAACCTTTTCCGGGATATTAATCGCCAGCAGCAACAGGATAAAAATCATAATACCGGTGACCCCGGTAATGATATCCTGAAATGAAAACAGTGAGAGTGGACTCCCATCGCCATTACCTCTTCTAGTCAACGGATTTATCCTCCTTTACTCTGACCGGTGCCTCGGGAGGTTGAAGCCGCAATCTGGCAATAACATTACGCATGCAGTATTCGGTACATTCATCCAGCAGAGCTTCATCTTTCTGTTTCGTCCAGTTGATTAAAATCTGAATAAACAGGGCGGCGACCAAAGCGATAAACGTAGTATCAAAAGCAGTTGCCAGACCGCCGGTAACCGTCTGTAAACCACCTTTAATTTGACTGAATTCAGTACTGTTCTGCAAGATTGAGCCAAAACTGCCGATAGCATCTGACAACCCCATTACCGTTCCGATAAATCCGAGCACCGGGATGGCCCAGATAAACCCCTTGATCTGAGTATAACTTGACTCGGTGACATTTTCATCATTTTCCGACTGTGATTTCAGGACGTCATCGACATCACCGATCCGCCCCATATTTTTCAAGTTAGCCAGGGCATTTTCAATCCGATTGAAAAGAATAAAATGACGCGGTGAATCAACCGTTTCATAAATAGTATCAAGCACAGTTGAGGTGGTATCAGGGGTAATAGCATAGGCTGGATCTGAAGGAACCACCACAATTTTCAGTGACTGTTCCTGAAAGAGCTGTTTGCGCCGTTTAACCCAGATAAAACCAAGACACCAACCAGCCAGCAGAACAATCGGGAATGGCACCGGGCCGCGTTCAAAGAACATTTTGCCAATATGCCAATCCTGCCGGTATAAAAAATAGACAATGCCGAGAAAACAGGTGGCGAAAATAAGTCCCAGCATGAACGGCAGCAAAGCACCGGGGGCAGTAAATTTTCCGCCTTTCAATGCGAAGCGGCATTCAATATCCGAAGAACTCCAGTCCAGTTGTAAATCACGGTTTTTCATTATTATTATCCTCAATTATTAATTTAAAAAGTCTTTTGGGGCGGTTATATTCGAGCCTCATCCGCAGTTTTTCAAGCTGTGTCTGAGCATCACTGATTATTTGCTGCATAGTTCGACGGTAAACGTAGTCATCAAGCTCTGCTTTAAATTCATTTTCATAACTTAACTGTTGAGCTATGTTAGTTTTTTTTATCATCATTTTAAGATGTTTAGCATCTGCAGTAGACTGGTTATAGCCGATGATCTTCTCGGCATCCGCCATGTAGTTTTTACCGAAACAAAAAAATGCCCGCAATAACGCCTCACGATAAGCCATCAAATTATCAGGCAGCTCCAGCCTTTTTAAACTGGCAACTAATTGTTTACGTTGATTCTGCAGGTATGTAACTGTTTTCATTGCACGGTTAAGATTATGAGTGATCGCCCGTTTCCTGTTCAGTTCCATACCGCTGTCTCTAAGCTCAGCACTGTATTTACTCACCACTGTTTTTGCAGTTGTGATCTTACGCTGCAATTTTCGTTTATTGTTCAATATTCCAGCACGCTCAATATCAAACGCCATGTAGCGTTGCCTAAACTCAGGAACAAGCTCGCCAAGCAGGTATTCCGCACTGTTCTCATAAAAATTTTTATTACCGCTGCTGGACGGCTTTGCCAAGCAGGATTTAATTTTACTCATCAGTATACTGTTCGTTTCGCCCCCGATGTGCTTGATAAATGCGCTGCTATCAATAGTGTCAGCCAAATCATTTATCGCGGCTTTAAGTGCCTCTTCATCGTTCAACACAATTGAACTGCTGCCAGTCACTTGCTGATGGTTAAATTCAACGTCATGTTTCCCGGCCAGCATTTTCACTGCTTGCTGTTTCATGATAAACTGCAACTCAATTGTTAATGATGTCTTATAGGCGCCGGTCAAAGCCTGTTTAACTGTCTGGTGCAGTGGTGTCCGAAGTTTTACTTCAGCTCGTTCATTTTTATCCAGAACAATCAGCAATGGAATATCGACTACTGTTTCCCGCTTCAACTGTTCACTTTCGG
Source organism: Victivallaceae bacterium (assembly GCA_021647315.1). Lineage (GTDB taxonomy): Bacteria > Verrucomicrobiota > Lentisphaeria > Victivallales > Victivallaceae > JAKIUY01. Next base: position 37,462 of record JAKIUY010000016.1, on the reverse strand, counting down.
TTGTCGTAGCAGCACCGTTCTGTACCGGCGGTTTAACTGCAACATCCGGTACAAGTGGCTTCAAGCTGTTTCCAGGCATCGGTTTGATTGCAGCAGTATCCTGCTTACCGAAAAAAACATAGAGTAGCAAAACAATCAGCAACACCGCTATGCATACGACAACCATAGTGATTAGCTGCCATTTTTTTGTTAATCTGTGAGGCTGTTCATTAACTTGCTTAGCATTAGGTTCAAATCTATATCGTTCCGGCACAATTGTCGCCATTGACGCACTTATACGCAATGGTTTACCGGGTGCGGTACTTTCAGCTGAATTCAGTCCGGCACTGTAAAGTTCATCCGGTAGCTTACTCAGGTCAAACTTTATGGCATTTGAACGTTTTTTTATCTTATCATAAATATCGGTTCCAGGATAGATAAAACGCCAGCGGTAATTAATTCCGCGAATATTGGACGAACAGTAGGTGGAAAAAGTATATTGCCATTGTTCATGGATCGGCAGTAAACGCAGAGCTTCCCTGACCAGAGCCAGGTTATCCACTCCAAGTCGGGTAATAATATAAATCGGCTTGTCCGGATTGCGTCTGGAAAGTTCAATCAGGTGTTCCGCCCAGTCACTCTTGCCAGTGATTCTTTCCCAATAATCCGCATTGGTTACAGCTATCGGTTTTTGTGGAATCAGTTTGGCGTTTTCCGGTAATAAGAGCGGAGGCTTGTTCCAACTAGTATAAAACAGTTCCTGAATTGCCAGTAATTCTCCAGGACCGGCACTGGCAACCTCATCTTCAGTTAAAATCAGATGGTCAGCAATTTTATTTGAGCGTCCGGTATAGTCAAGTCCGGCAAATCCGACCCGGGAAATAACCGTGAATTGTTCATTGCCGCAATCAATAAGCGTATTGGCAAAATTAACCGGATTATCATTAGCCCGCGGATCAATAGCACTGATCATTTCCTTATAACCGGACAGTGCCGCCAGCCGGTTCAACAATATAGGCGGAATAGAGGCAGAACGAGCCACGACGCAAAAACCGCTCTCGCCTTTATTCAAACCTTTCGGCACCGATGTGTAGACCAATTCTCCAGCCATGGTTAAAAACCTTGTTAAAATGTGTTGTGTGATGCGTGTTACATATAAAAATATTGTTTCCAATATATTCATTCCGCAGGGATGTCTCAACCGTAGCCAGTTCCCAAGCCAGTCAACCTGCAAATTCATCCAACAAACTGCCTATCTCATCGTCGACCGCTGGTCTCTTTTCCTTGATACCCTCTTTGGGGGCGGTTATCATAAAACGCTTACCTGTTTCCGGACAGGTTAATACCCGCTTCAGGTAAAATTTAGACAGGGTATAATTTTTCCCGCCAAAAGCGGTACAGAATTTTCCGTCATGCGCGACTGACACCACTTTTTCATAACTGCCCGCTGATTCAACTTCATGACAGTCAAGCAACCCCTGTTCCATCATGGTATGGAGAAACGGCACGGTAATCCAATAGGGATCAATATCCGAAACTTTCACCCCGACCCCATTGCCTACTGTTTGTAACGAGCTGTTTTTGCCAATAGCACTGACCGGTATATAGATAACATTAGCAAAAAATGCTTCTGCGTTATGAACTACCGCTGGATTGAATCGTTCAATAAAATTCCGTACTCCAAGTGAGACAGAACATATAACCCCGTAATCAAGTTCGGCAATCCCGTGGGGACCCGGCCGCCATGGCGTCTCAGGTACGTCACAGGTTAACAGCTCTTGCCAGGCATCAAATTTCGGAACCGTAATAACCAATGTCTTCTCAAAAAGGTTTTTGTATGAGGTGTTATTTTTTCTCAAACGATTGACCAGTTCTGAAATATAAATATCCTGACGGCAGACATGATCGGCTCCGGCAATTTTTCTGTCCGCGTTGCCCAGCAGAGTTTTTCTGATCCGAGGATCCTGAAGCGGATCGAAGAGAAAGAAAATGATGTCGGAATGAGCCAAGTGACGAGTTGAAAGGTTGAGAGTTATATCTTTCCCCGGCTGAAAACTTTCTCCCGCGTTATCATATAGCACAAAGGTCTTATCTTTAGCCAACCGATTGCGTCGTGTATGACCAAGTGCTTTAACATTAAAGAAAAACGGTGTCGGTAACTGAAAATAATTCTCATCAAGTTTAACTTCATTGTACAACTCGCCCTGCTCTTCAGTTTTGCGTAAAGTGACTATCGCATTCTGATCGTTGTTTGAAAAAAAGATATCTTCATATTCAATCAATATTTTATTGCATACCGGGTCAGCATCACTAATGCTGTAACCGAAGTCAGAACCAAGAGTGTTCCGTAACTCCCACATCATGGAGGTCAGCAAAAAAGACTTTCCTGAACTTGGCGGACCGACAACTGAAATTACAACTTCATCACTGTTTTTCTGCAATACCACTTCAGGCAGGTAAAGGTGACAATTGGGACATGCATGTCGGGCCGCAACGGTTCCCAGTGAATCAAGCGCCTGCCCTCTGACATTAAAACTGGACGGGGTAAAACGTGCCCCTGCGTCTTCACCCAATATCGGATCACCGGTCAGCGCTGGATTTTCAGCGATATAAAGCAGGTTTTCATAATTAAAACGCCACCAGCAATGCGGACAGATGATTTCACCTTCAGCATTATCCCCAATAACTTCATCATTCCCGGGAGCACCATTCAAATAGTGCTCAATACCTGCTGCTTTAAATATTTTCCGCTGATGGCGCAACAGGGTATTTTTGCCAATTTTACCATGTTCGATCATCTGCATAATCTCACTTTCAGTGAATTTGCCATCAAACTGATTATTACTGTCCGGCAGGTAAAACCAGGCCTGGTCATCATCCTGCAAATCATCCCGTTCAAGCAGTTCGAACGCAAGTTCAGTTCTGCCGAGATTAATGCTGTAAACACCCGGAGTCAACATTAATTCGTCAATTTTCATGCCTTTATAATAGGTGCCACTGGTTGTACTCAGATTTTCAATCATCAGCTGCTTAGCACTGTTAAGTGCAAACCGCAAATGAAGTCGTGACACCGAAACCGCATCAATACAGACATCAGCCTCATAACCACGCCCCAGCGTCACCGGAAACTTTTCCAGTTGGTGAAATTCATATTTTTCATTTTCAGTAAAAGCTGTCAATATAACAAAAGGTGATTTCATTTATATATCCATATTTAAAAATTAACGTTATCCTAACAGTATATTGTTTTAACTACGAATCAAACGAATTAGACACTGTTTGAAAAAGTTTTCGGAATATTGCCACCCTTTACCCGAGCGTCATTTCCAAACGCCCGCAGTGGACGGTAAATATCCTCACACAGTCCTAACCCTATGAGCCAGACGGGTCTGTAAAATTTTGCAGCTTTTTGTAACAGCGCAGCATCTACCTGCCTCATCCCCAGGTCCAAGCACCCAGCCCCAATTTATCGTGCCATAGTTTTTAAACGAAGGCGGAGTCACCAAGCACCAAGCCCTCCTACAACTTCTCCAATACTGCTACCGGAACATATTTGCCAGAAAATTTATCTTTTACTATTCCTCTGACCTTAAATTTGCCACGCACATAGAGTCCGTTCATTTTAACATCGTCATGTTTAAATGATAAATATACCGATGCTCCGGAATAGAGACATATAATCCGACTGGAATCTTTCGAAACCGGTACTAAATTAGTGTCCAGCGTTATCACATCTCCAATTTTGTAAGGCATAAAGGAGTTATCCACCTTTTTCAACACCGGCGGTGCCGCGCTGAATTGCGGTGCATTCCGGCGCGGTGCGACCAGAATTATTTGCGGTGGTGGTTTGGGTGAATCAGTTTCAGCACTGCTTTTTTCCAGTGCTGAAATCAATTTTCGTCCGGTATTCTGCGACGGCATCCTAACTTTTTTCGTATCAGGTAAACGTTTCCCAGTCAGCGGCATTGATGCTGGAGTACTTTTTTCACGGGACAGCAGCTTATTGACCCCTTCCCGCAGCTGAGGTGATTCAATTTTTCCCAAATTCAAAAAACCGGCAACTTCATCTTGAGATTTTCCACTTGAACTGGAACCTTTACCTTTATTCTCAGCCTGTCCTTGCCCTTTTGCGTCGGGAACATCACCTGTTCCTTTACCTTTCCCCGTTCCTTTCGAGTCACCACCACCTTCACCACTCCCGGTACCATTCTGACCTTTACCGGAACCATCACCTGTTCCTGAAGCACGTTTTGGTAACGGTTGTCCGGGATGTTGTCCTGCGCCCGGGGTTGAATATTTAACATTCGGCAACGTGTCCGGCATTTTCTTCCCGGTACTGCAACCGCTCATCCCCAAAACAAACCATAAACAACAGAGAGCTTGCAACGGGATTGCTGTTTTATTTATCTTTATATACATCTTTCACCCTTTATTTACTTTTCCACGGGTTTTACCCGTGGATACGTCTTAACCGCTCCTGTGGAGCTAGTCCCCCAGCCCCAAGTACCCAACCCTACTTCCCCTGAATTGACTTAAACAGGTCTGGCACAATATTATATTTTTTGCTGAACTTAACATATTTTTCAAAGTCGCGTTCCAGACGTAAGCCCAGCAGTGGCATGCCGTTGAACAGTTCAGCATCTGTCACTAACTTACGGTAACTATCCGGCTGACGGATAAAAACAATTTTAGGATAATAACTGTTACCATTCTGCTGTTTCCGGTAACCAATGGCAAATAGATATTTGACCTCTTTACGTTGAAGGTTGGGTTCACTGTAATCCATCACCCCGGACAGAATAAAATATGGTGAGACCGCCCAGCGGTACATTGCGACAATTTGTCGGTATTTATCAACAATTACAGCCAGCTCCGACAACATCGCATTACGGTATAACTTACGGTATTTCAGTTTAATTTGTTTATAACGTTCATCACCGATATCAAATGGGCTGGCCAGCCAGTCCGATGAAATATCGGTCGCCAGTAACTGTCTGAATGGTTTAAGCTCTTCAGTAAACATCGCTTGTTTCATTGGCAGACTGCTGATAAATGCCTTTATATAGAGCAGTTTTACCGGAGCCGGAACTTTGGAATCTTCACATACCGGTCTGAGGTATTTATTATAAAACAGCAGCGACGGTGGCATATCACGCTCTATTTCATTCAGCCAGGTACTCTCTGCGTATTTTGTGTAATAAACATTTTTCTCTATTGTCACGTAATATTCTGTTTTGCGGTATGAACGTTTCTCAGGGACAACCTTGCCGCTCTTATCGGAATGATATATCGTGACATTATATTTACCCCAATGCTGATTATATTCAGGGATGCTGAGATAATACCATTGCTCTTTCTCTTCCGACAATTTCTTCCTTACTTTGATTCTGGTCAGTGATTTAATCGGATATGATGAAATGAAGTCAAGCAATGTTTTTCCCCCGCCGGTATTCAGCAGTTTCTGCCACGTCGCGTAGTCATCACGCCAGGATTGCCATTTTTCAGCAATATTTTCCAGTGTAGCCCCATCCCCCTGTCCGTAAACGGTCTGCATCTCCTCCATCAATTCACTATAGTGCAACAGTTCACGATAACGCCGATCATGAGGGTCATTATCATTAATAATCTTTATAGCATTAACAAACAGCCCCAATGACTCAGGCGGAGTAGCAAGCAGATCCTCAAATGATTTTGCGGCATCATCGACAATTTTCTGTTGCTGAAGCGCTTTGGTAAGCCGCTCATTGATTTCAGTCTTATATTCAGCATAGCGTAATTTATTATCCGCATTCAGATCCGCGATATATTTTTCGCCGGTCAATAACCTGTCCAGAACACTCTTTAACTCGCTCGCCCGCTGTTTAGGCGCAAGTTTTTCCCAGCTCTTGTAGTTACTCAAACGTCCTGAGACCTCTGATACAATTACATTAAACGCGTTTATCGCTGCCTGACGACGTTTGTTTAATACCGTTTCATAATCAACTTTAAGCTGTTTGATAAACATTTTTTCCAAATCATCATCGGCATATTTAGCGGCATTATCCAGCATCAGTTTCATCTGTTCGCCACTATCGGTAAAGTCGCCTGCACGGATTTCATTCAACTGTTTTTTTACCAGTCTAAACTTTTTATCCAGCTCGCCTTTACGCCGAATTGCCTCTTCCAGATTACTTCTGGCCTTTATAAGTTGCGTATAATTCGCCATGAAAGGTGCAACCTTCAGACTTTTCTCGTAAAATGACATCGCCTGAGGATATTTACCGTTCCTGACCAGTTTATTAATCTCGGCACTGATTGAATTGCAATGCTTGCTGCGTTGAAAAAAGAATAGCGAAACGCCGACCAGTGACAGTATCACCAGTATCGCCAAAAACAGCAATAGGCGTTTGAAACGGGATTTGCGCTGTTTGAACAGCTCTATTCCAGTTATTTTATTAACCGTCCGCACATCAAGCCGGTCGGGAATCGGCAACTCAAAACGTTTCAATTTATCCAGAGTTGCCTCAATTAACACCTTATCGCAATCGGGATGTTCCAGCTGTAACCGCAGTTCATCCGCGACTAAATCAAACTGCTGCTGTTTTTCATAGGTATCCACCGCGGTATCGATTCTGGCTTTCAATGCATTGTATTCAGCAGGCGGCTGATAATCAGTTTCGGCCAGAAATGATTCTATGGCACCGATACGACCGGCACAATTCAGTGGGTAGGCCGGGTCGAAATCGGCCTGCAGAGCTCCAATCGCATCCGTCGCCCGATGTTGATAAAAACTGTTCTTTAACGTCAGATACCTTTTTTCTATCGCATTATGAAAATTATCCGGCAAAGTAGAATGCCACTCATTAGCCAACAGATCATGCCTGGCGGCAGCCAGTTCATGAAAATCATGATATGAAGTCAGGAGTTTAATCCGAGTCAGAACACCCTTCAGATACTGTTTTTCAACTGGTTTGATATTATTTATCCAATTACATCTATTATTCAGATCAAGCATAATAAGGCGTCGCAACAGCGTCATCTGCATAAATATATCTTTATCGAGCAATATTTTCTTATAGAATGCTTTAAGTGCCCCAAGGGTATCAGCGCGACAATAATCCGCCACCAACTTTTCAAGTTCATCGACCGTAATAAAATCGGGACAGATAAACGAATTACGTTCGCAAAATTCGCTATAGCGGAAAAAATCAATCGTTGCCAACAATTTGAGCAACTCAGTCAACGGTGGTTGCTGTTCAGATATTTTCACCGCTCTTGAAATGTTCCCGCTATCGAGGGCCGCCCGGCACTTACGGTAACGTTCAGCTATTCTGTAATAACTTTCGTTAAACTCACTGCAGAACATTGCAGCGTCAGCATCAACCAGATAATCCAGCGTTCTTATTTTATCTATCGCTATAAACAACTCTTTCATTTATTGTCCTTGGTATGTAACATTGCTATGAGTCAGGATCAAAGTAGGATATTCATTCATCAGCAACGGACTCCAGTTATAGGTATAGCCCATTGATTTGATGACTTTACGAAATGCTATAAAATCTTTGAATGAATTTTGGTAAACCTCGCAGGAGATAAAACCGACATTTTTGACATTACGCCCCAGTTTTCTTTTCAGTGTATCAAACAGCGCGCGTTCTGGATAGATCGGTATACCGTCACTGAAATCCTTAAATATATAGATCACATTACCGCCGGTCGAGCTTTTTTTGTCACACTTCGACTCAATCAGGTAGAATGGATACTTACGCTGCGAAATAAAATATGCCCGTCTGTTTTTGATACAGATAAAAATCGGGCGTTTACTGACAACCTTGAATACCGGCGGGGTAAAGGTGATTTTTTCAACTTTAAGCACGGCATCAAGTTTTTTCTGCAACTTATCAACAGCCGTCCGCAATATTTTCAAATTGCTCTTGCTATTCCTGATTGAAAATTTTTCTGTTTTCAATAATTTATAAAGTAACAGGTATCTGCGCTTCAGTTTATCTACCGCAGCAACCCGTTGCCTGAGCTCATTCTGAAGTTCCAAAAACTCCCCGCTTCGGCTCAGAATATGGTCATCCTGATATACTTTTAACTCTTGCCCTGCTATCTTAAAGGAGTTTTCCAGTTCCTGCAACTCATTCTTCCGCCGGCTGATCTCACTGCGCAGCTCTTTATCAGCCAATTCCGGATCAATCAGTTTTTTGTGACTCTGCTGCATCGTCAACTTGGCATTGCTGGTAATCAGCGCGATCATCAGGGTAATGAAAACTATCCCCCCAAAAGTATTGCACATAGTATCAAGCAGCAGTTCCATACTGCTGGTTTCAGCAACTCCTTTTCTACGTCTGCGCATATCATCCTCATTTATGAACATAACCGGCTCCGCCGGGACTTTTTCAGACAGGATTTTTTATTTATCCTGTTATCCTGTCAAAAATACCTACACGAACGCAGTGACAGATGAAGCACAGCGTAATAATTTACTATCAGATGAACATAACCGGCTTTGCCGGATCTTTGAACATCAAATAAGCAGGCACTGTCTATACAGAATATAGTTCTCGACAAAATAGATGTCAAACGGAAAAGCAGGGAAACCCGAAGTAGCATAAGCACTGTGTCGCCAGGGCTGTTCAATGTTAAATGAATTTGAGGCGTAATTGTAAGAAAACCCCCGGTCTGCCCTACTGAGCTAATTTGAACATAACCGGCGTTGCCGGAACTTTTCAGACAGGATAGCAGGATAGACAAGATGTTTATTTAATCCTGTAAATCCTGTTATCCTGTCAAAAATACCTACACGAGCGCAGCGACAGATGAAGCGTAGCGCAATAAATTCCTATTAGATTTCTCACCCCGGGCTTACGCACCGTGGCTACGGCAACTATTCCCAAATATCCTCTGGGTGTTTTTTACCTGTTTTTTCATACATACTATTGCAAGCTTAGCAGTTTAACTGTAAATTAGATATTTCTTTAGACTCATGCGACATGCTGCTTATTATGTATTTTCCGCATTTCGCACGAGTCATAATGACAGTAATAAAGGGAAAATTTAGTGTCTGATAATATTGAACATAATGATGGCTGGCTGTGGATGCCGGTAAGGACCAAGCCGCGTCAGGAAAAAAAGCTGGCGGCATACTGCAAAATCCATAATATCGGCTGCTATCTGCCGTTACTGCGCAGAATGCACCATTATGAAAAAAGTAACGCTGAATTCAAATTACCGATGTTCCCGGGTTATATATTCTGCCAGATCAACAATGATACATATTCGACTATAGTAAGATCCAATACAGTACTGTTCAAAATCGATCTGGATGAAACCGGCGAGGCACAGCTGATCAAGGAACTGCTCAGTATCCGTCAGCTGGAAACTCTTGCCATGGAAAATAAACTTATCATCAAACCTGAACTAGAACCGGGAACACCGGTTACCATCAAATCCGGGCCATTCAGAGACATCGAGGGCATTGTTTCGTTCCGCAACAACCGTTGCCGGATTACAATCAATATTGAAATGCTGGGACAATCGGTATCCACCGAGGTGAATATTGAGAACGTCGATAAAAACTAGTGTTATCCGGCATAAGCATATACCCCCCTTTCCGGCTCGACATAGTCTCGCCCTCCAACGCCAAGTTATACCAGAAAATGGAGGGCGAAAGTCCCTTGAGCCGTTTGTTGAGCCGTTTGCTTTTGTCGCCTTATCAGACGTCATTCGAAAAGGTATTTGCTGTCGGAGTTCACAGCTTTAACGTGCAATCAATACGCTCAAAAAACACGCTGAAGCTGTGAACTCCGACAAAAACTCGCAACCGCACACCCTTTTCGAGCAGCGTCTTATTAGAGGGACTGCTACTTGCGCTAGGATGTCGCAAAGTACTGGGTAGTAGCCTGTGATTTTCCAGACACGTTCGCAGTCACGTGTCAAGCGCAGAGCAAAATAATCCCTTTTGGACACCGCAGAATGCATTTTTCAGTTGAGAACTGACCAACTTATGCTATATTATTGGCAAATGTTAAATACTCTAGGAGATTTTATATAAAATGCCGACTTATGAATATGTTTGCAATGAGTGTGAACATCAATTTGAATATTTTCAAAGCATGAATGATGACGTGCTGACAGTTTGTCCGGAATGCAAAAAAAGCGAACTAAAACGACTGATTGGCAGCGGTGCGGGAATTATTTTCAAAGGTAGTGGGTTCTATTGTACCGATTACCGCTCAGACAGTTACAACAACGCTAAAAAGCAGGCTGCCGATAGTAAATCATCATCAACTGAAAGTAAAAGTAAAAGCAGTAAAAAAACAACTGATAAAAAACAAAAAACACCGGCAACAGCTTAGGTGAACAAAATCGGCTGCGCCGGAACTAAACAGTAGCTTGCGACTTCCAGGCGCATTGGCAAATAATCCCTAAAAGGGATTAGGGGTATGCGCCAAGGATGTCGCCTGTTGAAAACCACGAAGTGAAACTACCAGCAGGAAATACAATTTCCTATTAGGTTAAAATCATTTTGTTAAAAATAGACTTAAAGACTAAGGAGACTTATCATGCAACAGGTCGTATGTACTAAATGCAGATGTTCAAATCAGTTCGGAACAATTTTCTGTCGTAATTGCGGTAAGAAATTACCGGAACTTGATATGAATCATCCCGACCGTAAAATACAGAACGGGATGAAGGATATCTTTAAACGCCTGATGAAATTGATTCTTGTTCTGGCAATACTTGCCCTGATTGGTGCAATTGTGCTGCCGATCGGCTTCAAGGCTGATCCCGATTTATGGAAAAATGAACTTAAAACGGCCAATAAAACTTATGAATTGATGGCAAAACGTATCGCTGACGGTGACGGCTTCAATAACTTTGTCATGACTCCGTCGGAAGCCGGATATATCGCCACTAAATTTATCACTCCGCTTCCTCCAGAAGAAGATGACAAGAAAGATCAAGCAGAGACTGAAGATGAGGTCAAAGACGACACGCCGGTAGACCCCGGAAAAATAACCTGTGCGACGAATAAAGATGAACTGACCATTGTCTATGCAAAAACATATTATAAAGTATTGCAATGCAGAATTGAGATCACCGGAAAATTCATTCATGAAGAGATTGAACCCGTTGAAGAAGATGATACCGTCAAGAAAAAGAAAAGAGGAAAACAGAAAAAGCCGGAAACTGAATTTAAGTATATTATGACCGGAGCCCGGATCGGACATATTCCAATGCCGAAACTGCTGTTCCCTCACATGCTGGAACTGTTCAAATCTATGGTTTTCGACCGCAAAATAACTCGCAGTATCAGCTTAGTCGAAGACCTGAAGGTTGATTCCAATGACATAACCTTATCATTCAAAAAACAAATTAAATAATGCTTTATAACTGTGTAAACATCGAAACAATTGCCTATACGGCACCACCGGAAATAATAACCTCTGACGACATTGAAACCCAGCTTGCGCCGACCTATGAACGGCTCAGGCTGCCGGTCGGACGGCTCGAACTGATGACCGGCATTAAGGAACGCCGACTATGGAAACGGGGGATGATGCCGAGTACAGCTGCAACTTTAGCCGGGCAGCAGGCATTATCGCAATCAAATTTTCCTAAAGAAAAAATCGGCTGCCTGATCAACTGTTCAGTCTGCCGGGATTTTCTCGAACCGGCAACTGCGACAATTGTGCATAAAAATCTCAGCCTGCCGCCAGATTCACAGGTCTTCGATATTTCCAACGCCTGTCTCGGAATTTTAAGCGGAATGACTGTTGTTGCCAGCATGATAGAAGCCGGTCATATTGAGGCAGGAATGCTGGTAGCCGGCGAGAATAGCCGACCATTGCTGGAATCAACCATTGCGGCCATCAATGCGGATCTGTCGCTGACCAGACAAACCATCAAACCGCTGTTCGCGTCACTGACTATCGGTTCCGGTGCGGTAGCAGTAATTCTCAGTCACCGCGACTCCAGTATGACTTCACACCGGCTTAACAGCTCAACGTCATTGGCGGCGACCGAATATAATGATTTGTGTCGTGGCAATTCAGATAAGGGCATGGCCGACAATCATGACACCTTGATGGAAACGGACTCTGAAGCATTGCTCAACGCCGGCGTTGAGACCGCGGTTCAAGCCTGGGAAAGATTTAACACCGAGAGCCCTACCAATGATGATTTTGACTGTTTCTGCACTCATCAGGTGGGTAATGCTCACCGCAGACTGCTTTACGATAAATTGCAACTGGATATTACCCGGGATTTCCCAACGCTTGCGGAATTCGGCAACACCGGTTCGGTATCATGTCCGATGACTGCGGCCCGGGCAATAGAGTCCGGCATTATTCAACCCGGCTCAACTTTTGCGCTGCTCGGTATCGGCAGCGGCATTAACGCCACAATGATGGGAATATCCTGGTAAATTTATGACAGACATAACAAAAATCCGTGAGCTGTATCCGTTCAAATCAAATTTCATGACCATCAATGATCATCAATACCACTACCTGAATGAAGGCAAAGGTTCCCCGGTAGTAATGGTTCACGGCAATCCAACCTGGTCATTCTTTTTCCGCAATCTGGTGAAACGGCTCTCCGTCAACCATCAGGTTATCGTACCTGATCACATGGGCTGCGGTCTGTCCGACAAACCGCAGAAATATCTCTATCGGCTCGAAACCCATGTTGAAAACCTCGAAAATCTGCTAACATCACTCAAACTTGAAAATATCACCTTGATCGTTCATGACTGGGGCGGAGCAATAGGTATGGGCTTTGCAATGCGCCACTCAGATCTGATTAAACGTATTGTCATCATGAATTCAGCCGCGTTCTCATTCAACTGGATACCGTTGCGGATTGCATTATGCCGCATTCCGCTGCTTGACGACATTCTGGTCCGCAAAGCAAATGTTTTTGTCCGGGCGGCTCAATACATGACCACCGTCAAACCAATACCAGATCTGGTCAAACTGGGTTATCGCCTGCCCTACAACAACTACGCCAACCGGATTGCTATCCTACGTTTTGTTCAGGATATTCCGATGAGTCCCGATGATGTATCATTTGAGCCGTTGCTCGAAATAGAACATGGCCTGTGGATGTTCAGAGGTTTGCCGATTGCGATCATCTGGGGCATGAAAGATTGGTGTTTTTCCCCGAAAATACTGAAACGCTGGAAAATATACTATCCGGAAGCTGAAATCCATGAACTAGAGCATGCCGGACATTATCTAATGGAAGATGCCGGTGATGAAATAGATGACATCGTCGAAGATTTTCTACAGCGCTATCCATAAGTTATATTTTTGCTTTGCAAAAATCTAACTGTATTTCAAAGTAGCATAGGCGTCCCGCCTGTGTTTTTTTCCCAATGTAGCATAACCGTCCCGGTTGTGTTTTTCCCGATGTAGCATAACCGCCGTGTCGCGCCATAGCTGAAAGCGACGGCTGATCCCGGTTGTGTCGTGTTACAGTATTCCAACGTAGCATAGGCGTCTCGCCTTGTGTTTTTAAAAAACCGGATAGCCACGCAGGGCTATCCTTACATTCAATCATTTATTCATGGGTAAACAACCTATATTGTCAAATAATAGATGTAACCCCGTAATGCGTTATATTTTTCTATCTTCTAATATCTGCAGTCGTTCTAGACGTCTAATTTCATTTGTATATTGATCGTAATCTTTATGATTAATTTCATCTTTCATTTTTTTTCTGATTTTTTTGTTACGAGTATAATACCTATAGTTTATGTTATTTAGTCTCTGTGAAAGATCTTTCTTTGAATATTGTTTATATGGTCTACGACCAAATTGACGAAAACCAATTACTTTATCAATTGCACGCTTTTTATCCTGCATTTCTTTTATTTTTGCACCATATTTGCTGACTTTCTTTGCCGGTGCGGCAGGCTGGGGTGTTTTTATCTTTTCTTCAGCACCCCCATTATTTACACGACTTACTGAACCCGCTTTATCATTTTTTTCCAGCACTGCAATTCGTTCTTCCAGCTTTTTCACTTTTTTTATTAACGCATTAAACTGCCAACTGCTCACAGTTGCTTCTGCGGAAAAAAAACAAAACATTACAACAACAGCGATTACAACTTTCATATTCCACTCCTCGTTCCTGGTTTGGGTTGAATGAATAATGTCATATCAATATTAATTGATAATCATTTATTCATGGGATTAGATATATTATAGTTAGTTTAATCTTGATTGCAAATCAAAAACAGAGCGCAAGCAGATATACAAAGACAATAAAAACAAAAATCTTTTTGTCAATGTGCACAAAAAAAAGCAAAAGAGTTCAACCACCCTACGTCGCTAAAGCTATGAAGGGCAGGCTAATTTTCACTAATTCACACTAATCAGATAATTGTCATATTTTATGCTCCGCAAAAATCTAACAATTTGGGTATTATTTTTTTATTTTCTCACTACTGATGTTGAGGTTTTATGCGGAAGCAGAAAAGGACAACATTAATTTTTTGTTAGTGTTCCGTTAGTGTTAATTAGTGGTTAAAAAAGTTTTCATTTTTTGTGTGAGACCTTAACTGCGGCTGCTGCGCTTTTGGGCTCTGGCGGCGGCTCGGGCTTTTTCGCGCTCTTTCTTTTCCCACGCCGCCTTGGCACGTTTGAGTTCCATGTAACGGGATCTGGTAAGTTTTGTCGGTTCTTTCTGAAGTGCTTTGAATTGCTGATATGCCGCAATAAACTTCTTACGTTCAAATGTATAAACCGCAGTCTTTGCTTTATGCTGCGACTCCAGCCGTTCCAGATTTCGCTTAGCTTTCCCCATCCGAACAAAAGTATTATAGAGATTGATATACCAGCTTTTAGCAATCCTCGAATCCAGTTCCATCCAGGGATTCTTGAACCAAGCCCGAATTTTATTCGCATAGGTACGATAGAAAATATAAGATAATTTGTTGCCATTATCGTCACCTTTGATAATCCTATCATCAATAGATTCAAGTGCCCCCGTAACAACATCACGGTTAAATATTCGCTGAACAGGCTTCTTAGCTTGAGCACTATCCTCAGCAAAAAGCATTCCAGCATTTAAACACAAAACAGCCAGAATCATTATAAAACTGAAAACTTTTTTTAACATAGTTATTTCTCCAAATTTACTCGACATATTCATAGCGAAGAATCTTTGCTTTTGTTCCGTCTATACGTAATAAAAGTTTTATTTTTTGCTCGGATGTGATTTCATCAGCATAATAATACTCCCCGCCATCAAGAAGATAATCAAACTGTCCAAATGCCGTAGTAATTTTTGTTTTTGTTGCATTATCCAGGGTTATTCCAACTCCACCACCAACATCCTTAATTGTTTGAGCCAATATAATGACATTCAAATACCCGCCACTAATTTCAGTCAGATTGATGAATTTACCAATAATCTCTTCCTCTGCACGATTTGTTGTAAGAGGAGTTCCAGGCTTAGGATCACTAAATGAAAAACCAACAATTCCAACAATTCCAGCCCGTGTATATAGTCCATCACTCATCGTTCCAGAAACAAGTTTTTCATCAGCTTTAGTTTTTATTGCTAATATGAATTTTGTTGCTTCCTCGCCAGCTGTAGCGGGAATATTTATCTTCCCAATATCAGTTCTTAAGAATTCAGTTCCACCAGTTGCCATTGACGAAATAGTCATATGGTTGGCAGGAACAGAGTTATCTATACTGGGAATACATCCATATCGAATATTATGTAACAGAGCAAACAGCACCTCATCTTCAGCAGTGGTTAAATTCACTTTTTTAGGGCTTTGAACCTCATTAGTCATCTTGATTTGATCTAAAATATTTGCATCACCATCAGAAAAACTTCCGCCGCCGGGAATAATATTACTGATATACTTTATTGCCTTTTCAGCATCATATTTTGTCAAATTAATAGTCTGATAAGGTTTTCCACGATGAATAAAACCAATCTCCCATGGGGACTTCATCGGGGCATTACGAATATAAGCAGTAGAAACATTCTTCTGGTCATCGCCATCCCCATCATCAACTAGGTCACTATTACCGTCTTCACGGTCTGTATTGACTGCATCCGCTATATGAGCATCATTTGGGCTACATTGATAATTTGAATTTGGTGGATCTGTAGCACTAGGTGCTCCTAAAGTAACATGGGCATTATCTCTAGCAGTTCCAATTGCGGAATTATCATTCCCTTGGGGAATATCAATTTTCCAATCTAAATTTTTCCAAACCCCTGCATCCAAAGCAGTAGCATTAAGGTTCTGACGTGGATCTTTAACTGATAAGCTTTTACTAACATAATATTGTCCAACACCATTAATCGAATATGTTGGAAATGTAACAGTATAACCATTAAATTTGGCAATATCAACATTATTAGTGCCATCGTTTAGAATAATTTTATCGATTGTAATATGGATCGCCCCAAAATCAGTGGTAACAGAATTAGTATCATTAGAAACAGTTCCGCCCGAAGTGCTACTGTCATAATCCACTGCTTCATTGCCAGCAGGGAAACCATCTTTTACGGTATAACCTTTTAGTGCAACATCAGCAATAACACCAGAAGAGAGTGGATTAGGTAAAAATACCACAACTCCTGTATCAGGGAGTTCAATACTACTATCAATGGTTACATGCTCAACTCTGCGCGAACCATAAACGGTAAGAGTATAATTTCCACTAATATTATAAATATCAATAATTTCAGCAGACAAGGTAACTGTCACGGCTGCATCATGATCATAACGGTTTGGACTGGCAGCCGCAGTATTATCAAAAACTGAAGTTGTATATGAGACATCAATCACCAGTTCATTAATATAAGCAGTTTTTTCATTGCCCGTATAAGTGGGAGTAGTGGCTCCAGTCCAATTTGTGGGATCGATATCTGATGTTGGCTTGCTGTCAGTATCACAGTAATCAACCAAGTTTGCGGCAATCTGCCGACGGCGTGCAATAACACCAGATTCTCTATCGGCAACAATATCACTATCTTGAGCAAAGTTAGCATAAAGACGATTAGCAGTACTAGAATCAATCACACCATTTGTATCATAACCAAATCCTGCCAACCAAGGTAAGCCATACCCATCATAAGTATCAAGTGCAGGAGTTGTAGTACTTGGTGTCTTACTCCACATTATCGGCAATTTATCAGGTGTTCCATCTGCAGAGCCAATACTACTGTCTCCATCAAGCAATATTTCACTATACATTTTTTCTGGCGGATAAGCACTGCCCATATTATCCCAGGCAAAAGAATCACCATCTTCAGGTTCATATGTGCTACCACTAACATCAATGTTACTTTCATAAATACCATCAAGTGGGCTACTATTATCAGCACCCCTTGCTGCAATATTAAACCGATGAAATTCTTCTTTGCCGGAACTGTCAGTGATAAAATCTGCCGTTGTATCAATCCAATACTTTTCATCAGAAAGACCGTTAATTAAAAACCAACGCTGAAACTTAGGTTCCAACACTGAACTCAAAGTCAACAGACTGAACATCGTTGGGTAATCAGTCCAAGTACCAGGAAAAACTCCCACTGGAGCCGGTGCAACAGCTGGGGTTTTATTAAACTTAGTCGCTAATGTTGGATTAATAGCAAATCCAGTATCACTGTCAGGAGTAGCACTAACGGAACGGACATTTATTTCATTTATTTCAGCTCCAATGCGTTCTTCTGCATAAATGGGATTTTTTCCCTCATCAACACCATCTTTACTAATAGCATCTGCATCAAGTCCATGTGAATTAATCACGACAGCAGCATAACGTCCAATAATATGATTTTCAATATTACCAGCAGCGTTAGTCTCTCTTCTAATAATATATTGCCAGTTGACGTAATCCTTATAAAAATCCTCCCATTTAAAAAACGTACTGTTTCCAACTGTTGTTGTCAGATGCTCCAACATATCATAGGTCATAACATCTCTTATATTAGCTGCTGGCGGACTAGGAAACATTGGAGTTGTAGTTGGGGCAGCTTGGGGATACGCTGCTGTTTCATCCGTTATCTTATAATCTTGAGTATAAATTTGGCCTTTAGTACACTGAACTTGACCTTTATTATATTTATTAAACACCACTTGAAATTGATTCATTGCTGATTGAGCTATTAACCTCGCGGCTGCTCCTCTGGAACTATTACGCGCTGCTTTACTTTCAAACATTGAATTAGAGGTAAATGCTAATGCCATAACCAGTAATAGTGCTAACATACTCAAGGCAAAAAGCAATGCAATTCCATGTTCATCATGCTTTTTACCAAATATTTTTTTAAAAAAGTATTTCATATTATTATCCTCAACTTAGTAATCTTCTATGCGTGGCATGAAAATAATTTTGCTAAAACGTTGTAATTTTTCTTTAATAATCGTATTTGCTTCATCGGTTCTACCATCATTAATGGCCTTTTTCCAATCTCTCCAATCTTTAGCTTTTAACATATCTAACTCAATTTTTATACTTGATGGAAATTCTGAACCAAACATTTTATTACCAACTGTTGCTGAAGAAAAATCAATTGGAGTTATTACTGTCATATCTTTTTCATAACAGGTAAATTGTAGGTTATAAACATACGGAATAACTTTTTCAAAATTAACATAACTCGGACTCCCCTGTATTGCATTCGTTGCACTTGGAACTGCTCCACTTGTATCAATCCATATTTTATTGATACGATTATCATTATCCACAGCAGTTGAACGTAAGTAATTTTCAGAAAAATTATATCTAGGATTAGTCTCAGAGACTCCCGTTCCAGGATTAACCCATTTATCCGCAGTACAACTACGGATTAACCATCCATCTTCAATTACAGAACCACTATCAGGGTTAGTAAACACTTCACCAGCTGGTACAAAGGAATATCGTAATTCACAAATATTAGATAGTGAATTATCAGCACGGATCTCAGTAGTTGCCATAAAACTAAGCATATCCCAGGTTATTCCTGCGGAATAAATATCTGTGTGGTAATAGTTATTAGATATGACAGCATCAATTCTTTGAAATAAAAACGGATATATTGCCTGAAACTTATCTGATCCAGGAAGAGCACCATTATTATTATTAAACAGCGTACACTGTAAATCTTTAGTAATCAGATCAAAAGCAATTCTGGCATCAGAAAAAACAACATTGCGTTGGCTCGCTGAACCTATAATCTGCTGTGCTGAATTAAAAAACTGCATCATAATGACTGAAATTATCATAAAAATTGCCATTGCTGTCAGCATCTCAATCAGGGTGAATATTCGCCTGATTCCTGTTTCTTTATTTTTTTTCATAAACGATTCACCTATGGCTTTTTAATTGTAAATTGATAATAACGTTTCTGACGATCTTTATATGGTTTATTTAACGGCCAGCTTATTTCTATGTTAAGAGCTGCAAAATCATCATAAAGAGTGCTCTCTGTGATTTCAAGTGCTCCCACAGTCTTTGTATATATTCTAACAGTTACCGGTGATTTCCAAATCGCCATAGTCGCCATGAAATCATATTTTGCCGGAGTTATATCGGGAGAATTTGAACGATGAACTAGAAAATAAATCTGTTTCTTACTGCCAGAAGTTCCACCATTATCAGCATCATATGCCTGATAAAGATCCCATCCTGCAATACGAGAAGTTACCGAGTCATCTCTTAGCTCCTTCAAAAAACCGGATGTAAGCGGTGATGGCGGTAGTACATTATCGCCAAAGGAATCAAGGTTAATATCAGTTGCAGGTGGTTGAGTATCGGTAATAAAATATAGTGCTGTTGACGTAATAAATAAGTTATCATATTCAGTCGCTCCTTTATTCGCATACGCCTGAATATACGAGACAAACTGTTCTACAGCATCAGCCGAGTAGTTATCCGCCATAGAGTCTCTGGACGCATTCAGCCCAACCGGAAAGAGTACGAGAATACTACTCATACCAAAAGCAATAATTGCTATTGCCAGCGCAATTTCAATCATATTAAAATATTGTTTTTTACGTTTTATCATTAAAAGACCTCATTTTTTAGTATGCTTTAAAACGGTCAAAATATGTTCTGCCGGTAAATTTATTAATATTCAGCCGCCACCAGCGTCCCTTGTCGGTATCATTTAATTCATATTCTTCATCTCTTGCCGCACCATTGGGAGTGGTTGACAAATTAGTAGGGCGATTACTGTCAATCTTAAAAGGATAAATGCCCCAGAAAACAGTAATATAGCTTTCAGAGTTAACTAAAGCACCACTTGGACTGAAGATAATGGCGGGAGATACTCCAGTGGTTTCATCAACATTTTTATCATTAGTATATTCAATATTGTTCACAATTTCTAAATTGCCAGCTATCGGTGATTGTGGAGGGGCTGGTGTAGTATCTAAATCAGCAACATTTTCAGTAGAGATAATTGCCAATGCACCTTGGGGGATTTTCTTCCACTGCGAACTTGAAACCCATTCATCAAAATCAAAAACTCCAGTAGTAGAATCTTTATCAATAAAACAGATTCGTGTTTTCTGCATTACATAACTGTCGCCATCATTACTGTCGAAATTTGAATCAACATGATTAGGTAAAATAAGCGCGACATAACGATTTTGTGAAACAGCATAGGACCGAGCTAGAGAAATTTGACCGGCAATAGATCTCACAGCACCATTCACCGCTTGACCTTTGCTCATTCTTGACAGACCGGAAAACCCTGCCCCCATGATAATCCCCATAATCGCCAGAACCAGCAGCAGTTCGATAAGGGTAAAATTGTTTCGATATCTTTTCATAAACTATCACACCTTTATTAATTACGAATTATTATTATCAGCATTTAAAATGACGTTATGCATTGGTTATACCATTACAAAAATACTCAAACTTTAATCTAGCAGGCTTTTCCTATTTCAGCAACCTAACTACTATAATAAATATAACCTATTTTTGAACCCTGTCAATTTTCTTTGTCAATTTTTATTGATAGGGTTTGTCTATAATTTATTTATATCCAATGAATTCAAACCGGATAGCCACACAGAGCTACCCCTACATTATTTTAACTGCTACTGCGTTTACTTAGGTAAACCGTTCTGGAAAATGTTCTGACCGTTTTTTTCAGGAATTTCTTGATTTCATCACTCATATTATCCGCGCCGCCAATATTACCATCGTCTTTAAGTGCATCCAGACGTTGACGGTATTTCACGTAGATCTTCCAGTTTTCCTGATCCATCAGCTTTATTTTGATGGTTATAACCTGTGGAAACATCGTTCCAAGCTGCCCTTTCGGATATGACTTGACCACGCCATAAATATCTGTCACCGAAACCATATCATCGAAAGCACTGTCCACCATTGCCGGAAAAGTATGATCGACATCACTGTAAGCGGTGATTCCAAACTGAACAACGCCGGGGATGACCGGAGTATAGCGATCTTCATCTGACCAGACATCCAGCATCCGACCCGCGTCTGAAGTCGGGAAAGCATATTTAAAGAAGTCATATCTGCCGATAGTATCATTATCGCCGACGCAACTGCGCACCAACCAACCTTCAGGTATCGGTTCATTGGCACTGTCTTTCAATATCGGTCCTGCTACCGAAACAAAGGTGTATCTGATTTCACATATTTTTGATGCTGCCTCAGTTGGTTTCAGGTCTGTTGAGGCAATAAAATTAAGTTCATTGACCTGCGGGTTATCAGTGCCCTGCGCAACTCGTTCCCGATACCAGAAAGGATAGATGCCCCGGGCGGTATTATCATTCTGATACATCGCACTCTGCAAGTCACGGGCAACCAAGTCAAGTGCGACTCTGGCATTGGCATACAATTCATTACGGCGTGATGAAGATACCCAGAGGGTTCTGGCGGAACTGAAAAACTGCATTAACGCGGTAATCAGAATAATAAAAATGCCCATCGAGGCAAGTACCTCGATAATGGTATAGCGATGTCGTCTTATACATCGACTGTTTTTCAATTTATCTTCCATCATTATTTCCTTATTAGTCCACAGATAACGCTGATTAACATAACCGGCTTTGCCGGAACTGAACATAACTGGCTGCGCCGGAACTGAACATAACTGGCTGCGCCGGAACTTTTTCAGACAGGATGGACAGGATTTTTTATTTTATCCTGTTATCCTGTCAAAAATACAATTTCCTATTGGATTAAAAAATAAACAAAGGCAACTCTTTTTTATTATAATAACCCGATGGTTAAAATTTAGACTGTCATGCAACGCGTCAGCGGAGCATGCAGACTGAAAGGTAACCATTAATTCGTAATTCATAACCCATAAGTCACGGTCGTTTTATTATGGTGTAAAAATATCTTTTATCCCGATCTTTATAAATTTTTGTCAACGGCCAGCTGACTTCAATGTTAAGGGACATAATCTCACTCATCGGCGGAGTCCAGCTAATTACGTCCATGCCGGCACCACCACCGCTGCCTGAATAATCAAGCGGTGCCCGCCACATCAAAACCGCAGCGGAAAATTCCGGTGCGGTTTTGATGTCCTCAACCCGCTGCAGCATAATATAGAGGAATTTCCGGTCACTGTGTTTACTGCGGAAAAAATTATCCCACTGGGAAATCTGAACATAATCTGAATCCTCACTGACATTACCGTCAGTTCCTTCACTTAAATCATTAAGGAATTTTGAGGTCTCATCCTCAGATAAAGATATGGCATTCATCATTTCAACTTTCAAATCATTAACAGCACCAACTTCAGGAATTTCGTCAAGAATCGCGTCATAATTAGCCTGACTCTGTTCAGCCCGCGCCTGGATATAGCCCATGAACTCTTCTGAAACCTGCGCTGCCAGCGTATTGCCGATAGCATTGCGTGATGCGCTGATCCCGACCGGGAACAGAGCAAGAATACTGGCCATACCGATGCCGACAATAGCTAATGCCAACGCTATTTCGACAATATTAAAATAGGATTTTTTAATGTTATTTATGTTTTTTATCATAACTTGTTCTCCCGGTAAACGGATTAATTGAAATTTCCCATCCTGTATCTTTACGTTCCTTGGTTGTGTAAATTAACTTGTTCTTTGCTACATCATATTGGGCTCTGAATACCTGAATTCTGGAAATACTGCTGTGGGTAAGCGCTCCGCTGTTGGCAAAAATCACCGCAGCCGACGTTTTTCCGCTGACATGATCGATGTCAATAACCTGATTGTAGTTATTACTGGCGCAAACCAGCACTCCCTTAGACCATTTAACCCAACTGGAATCGCCAACCCATCTGCTGAATTTATACCTACCCTCATCTACGGTAACATAACACAACCTGCTTTGCCGGAAAAGTCTGCCGCTATCCACGGCAGAACCAAATCCAGCGGTTTTGTCATTGTAAATCCCTTCATCGGTTATCGTAGCATCAGGCAGTAAAATGGCAACGAAATAGTTCCTTGAAACCGCATAAGAGCGTCCGAGAGCGAGTTGAGAACTGAGCATGCGCACGGTACCGGAGACCCCGCCACCGCTTTTTACGCTATTAAGTGCGCCAATCCCGATAGCAGCTAAAATTCCGACCATTAACAAGACCACCAGAATTTCAATCATCGTATAATTGTCTGTTTTTCTGTTCATAACCAAACTGCAAAAATATCCTGAATTAAGTTATCTTTTTGTTTCATCTATATATTTTCAATGTAACATAACCGCCCCGGTTGTGTTTTTACTCAAGCGGGACGCTTAAACTACATCTTTTTTACTCAAGCGGGACGCTTAAGCCACATTATAAAAAACTAATTTACTACGATGTCGTCGTCAGTAGGATCACCAGTATCAACCTTCCTATTATATCCAAGTGATCTCAATTCAAACGGTCCATCGGTCGCCGGACATGTATATAGTATCCTGCGTTCAATATCACTTTTTTCCCCTGGATACGAATCAAGCACAAAAGCATTGCCATTTGGCAACCCATTAGTTTCACCAGCCGGATCATAAAACGGAGTATCTTTATAACTGATTATCTTGCTGAAATTATCTTCTCCCGCAACAATTCCATCCAGTCTGAAATATGGACCACCGGAAGTAGTATCATACGCCTGAATATAGTAACCATGTTTGTTTTTATAGGCTTCGAGGGCAAGTTTTATTTTTTCCAGGGTGGCGCGAGTACGGGTTTCAGCCAGTTTTTTCTGAGCGATAGAGTAGCCACCAACCCCAAGTGCCATTAATGCTCCGATAATCAGAATAACAACCAACAGTTCAACCAGAGAAAAGCGGCGAACGTAACGCTTATATGAGTAACCTGTCATAGAAATCGTCATAACAACCTCAGTTTTTATACCCGTAACGGGTAAATTTTCAATCTATAGATAAAGCTCAAAGTATACATATAGTCAACTCCAGCCGTTTTTCAAGCGAATAGCGTGCGGTTTGAGCAATAAAAACATAATGTATTCACATATACTATAATTAACCTTACCTACATACTAATTATTATAGTACAAAACAGCGGATAATGCAACTAGCATCAATATTTTTTGTCAATTTTTATTGACAGGGTTTATAGCATGGCTGTTCAACGCTAAAGAAATTGAGGCGTAATTGTAAGAAAAATCCCGTAGGGATGAGGTCAAAGTAGCTACGGGTAATAACCCGTGGTCAAGATAAAAATAATTTATAACTCCGCAGGAGTGAATCACATAAAAAGGCTTGAGTCGCACCTACGGAGCTGGAATGTCTTTAACCTCTCACCACGGGCTTACGCACCGTGGCTACGGTTTAACCATCCCTGTGTGATTATAGAATAAAAATTGTAATAGTTTTATAATCAAAAGGTTAGTGAAATTGTAAATTTAGCATTGAACAGTCTTGGACGACCAAGCACTCCAGCGAGGAGACTCCTGGTCACCCTGGTGCTCAGAAATGCCGGTCTGACGACCAGTGCTCCCAGCGAGGCGGGTAAAAAGGTCACACTTCCGCTCATCTCTTTTCCATTTTGATATGGGCTGAAAAAAGTGAAAAAAATAATCATTTACAATTGAATTTTATAGTTTATTGAACATCAATGACCTACAGCAATAAAAAGGTCAGACATACTATATATAGTGGAGTGAAAATAAAAAAAACACAAAATAATCCATTTTCAATGATTGACAAATATATTCTTAGTGCTATTTTCAATAACATCGACTAACGGTACAGAAAAAAAGCGCAAGGCATATTTCTAATCGCAATTGCACTGTAAAAATCCACCGTTTTTGCGTTAAATTTTTAAACAAAGTATTGTATTTATCTAAATAATATATAAGGACAAAAAGAGAGTTTATCATGAACGAACAAATGAATGCCATCAGCATCGAAATCTGGAACAAGAAATACCGTTACCAGGGGAACAGTGAAATAGCGCAGGATAAGACCATTGAAGATACCTGGCGTCGGGTAGCGAGTTCCATTGCTGCTCGCGAAGGCGAAAAGAAAAAGTGGGAAACTAAATTCCTGGATATTTTAACCGATTTCAAATTCATGCCGGGTGGCAGAATTATTGCTAATGCTGGTACCAATCGCAGTGCGGCAACGATGTTCAACTGTTATGTAATGAATAAAATACCTGATTCAATTGACGGTATTTTCGATACCGTGAAAGATTCAGCATTAACCCAGAAACAGGGCGGCGGCGTCGGCTTTGACTTCTCTACACTGCGTCCTGGAGGTTCGTTGATAACAGGTTGCGAAGCTGAATCTTCCGGTCCTTTAAGTTTCATGCAGGTATTAGATTCAACCTGCCGAACCATTATGAGTGCCGGTCAACGCCGTGGGGCTCAGATGGGAGTCATGCGCTGTGATCATCCAGACATCAAAAAATTTATTACTGCAAAACGTGAAAAAGGGCGTCTGCAGATGTTTAACCTGTCAGTCGCCATTACCGATAAATTTATCAATGCGGTAAAGGATAAACAGAAATGGGATTTGATTTTCGGTGGCAAGGTCTATGACACAATGCCAGCGATCGACCTGTGGGATCTAATCATGAAATCGACCTATGATTTCGCGGAACCCGGTTTTATTCTGATTGATAAGATCAATCAGATGAATAACCTCTATTACAGTGAAGATATTTGTGCGACCAATCCATGCGGCGAACAGCCCTTACCGCCTTACGGTGCCTGTCTGCTCGGCTCCGTAAACCTGACTAAATTCGTTAAGGCTCCTTTTACCCAGAAAGCTTCAATTGATTTTTCTGAAATTGAGCGAGTAACAAAAATTGCGGTAAGAATGCTGGATAATGTTATTGACATGAGTAAATATCCACTGCCACAACAGAAAAAAGAGGCTCAGAACAAACGTCGTATGGGGATTGGGATTACCGGATTGGCGGATATGTTCATCTTCCTCGGTGTTCGCTATGGCTCGCCACAATCAGTTCAAATTGCGGAAAAGGTGATGCAAACCATAACCTATGCAGCATACGAATCAAGTATTGTTATCGGCCAGGAAAAAGAGGTCTTCCCATTTTTTGATGCAGAAAAATATAGTTCCGGAAAATTTATCTCTACTCTGCCACAGGAGTTGAGAAATGATATAAAAAAATTCGGTCTGCGTAACTCACACCTGACCTCAATTGCCCCGACCGGCACTATCAGCCTACTGGCAAGTAATGTTTCAAGTGGTCTGGAACCAGTTTTCGCCTTCAGCTACACCCGCAAGATTCGCCAGAGTCATGAGAATGACGTATTAGAGGTGGAAGTAGCAGATTACGCATTCGATAAATATCGTGAATTCATTGACAATCCAAATTTGAAGACCAGTGAATTGCCGGAATATTTTGTTTCAACTGACCAAATCACCGCAACCGAACACCTTGACATTCAGGCGATTTTACAAAAATACATTGATAGTTCTATTTCAAAAACCATCAATATCCCTGGCGACTATCCATTCGAAGACTTTAAAGACATCTATATGCAGGCATACGATAAAGGGCTTAAAGGTTGTACCACCTTCCGGCCATCAGAACACATTACCGGCGTCCTGGTAAAAGATGAAAAAGAGCCACCTAAACAGGATATGCCAATAAATCTCGGCAAACGCCCGACGCAATTGGAGGGAACAACCTACAAGATCAAAACGCCACTGTCAGAAGATGCACTGTATGTAACCATTAACGATGTTATTCAAGGTGGTTACCGTCATCCTTATGAGCTGTTCATCAATACCAAGAACCTGCAGCATTTCAGTTGGATTGTGGCAATGTCGCGGATGATTTCAGCAGTATTCCGCCATGAACATGATCCATCATTCATGGTTGAAGAATTGAAAAGCATCTATGACCCGAATGGTGGTTATTTCAGCAACGGTGAATACATTCCGTCATTGGCCGCCGATATTGGTCGGATAATCGAAACTCATCTGATCAAGATTGGTATCATCGAGGATAAAAGTGCAAAAACGGCGCTGCAAAAGACTGTAGCACCTGCGACCAATGGCACCCACAATCAAAATGGGCCGGGACAGTTCATGATCTGTCCGCAATGTAAGACACTGAAGCTGATTTCCCAGGAAAACTGTCTGAAATGCCTGAGCTGCGGCTACAGTAAATGCAGCTAGATTTATAATGCTGGGCACTATAAATGTGGGCAAAGTGCCTTTGCCTGAAAAAAATCCATGCTTTTAACCAAGCATGGATTTTTTTTGGGACGAGTAGCCTGCGACTTCCAGGCGCATTGGCAATGACGATCTCCTTTGGTGATCGGGGCGTTTACGTTGTCCTCTACAAATGTCACCGAGATGTTGCCTGTTGAAAACTGCGAAGCGAACGGGCTAAACGGGCTAAACGGAAAAACAGACAGATATGATATTGAGCTCATTTTTATGCGTTTGCCCTGCGGAGACACGCTGAATATGGGCGCAGTTATCCTGTTGTGGTCAGTTGATTTGCATGCCGGTAAGCGCAACCGGCAACAGGACGGCGTGGAAAGCCAGTTTGAATGGTGCGATTGATCCGAGAACTATATTTTTCACCCCACTGGCAAATTGTCCGAATGGGGCAAGAAATGTGGCTTGGCAGAAGCCAAGCGGTAGTCGCATAATACCGAGGATATCTTTCCCCATTAACAGCATATGCTTAAATCCGCTTGCAAGTCCTTTCATAACATAGGGTCTGGCAACTTCCGCGACTTTTATGGCAACTGGGGCCAGTAATGCAATTGTCACTGGATCCATCGCCTGCGCCTTAGGAGCAGGAAAAAAGATAAACGCCAAACATATTAATATTAACAGAATAAAAGTTCTTTTCATAATTATAAAAACATACCCGTAACGGGTAGATTTCAGTCCATTTTTTCGGTAATCTTAACTGTACATAATATAAAAACAAGTCCTAATATATGCCAAATTAGCAAAAAAAAAAGCTGAATAACAGATTAAAACTGAATGAGGTAATTATTTCAGCTTATCCAGTAGCTAAACTTTTTCTGTTTTTTTAGATGAGAGTTTGCAGGAGTCAATTTTGAACAGTAGATTACTAGATTAGACGCTATTCGAAAAGGGTGTGTGCTAGTAGTTTCACTTTGTTGTTTTAAACAGGCGACTTCCAGGTGTAAATATAAATTCACCGCCAGATTGTAATATATAGTGGCTGCTTAATAAAAAAAGTTTAGATGAGGAAAACCATGAATACCGTTAGTTATCTGAAGAAAAAATCCAGATTGATTATAGTTTTACTGCTGTTTTCAATTATGGGATTAAGTTACGGGGCTGAAAAAATATCATCACTTAATTTTCTCAACCGGGTGCGCCGTCCGGCAGGGCGTAAGACCTGGTCCATGCTCACTGGAAAAATAAGCCACCGCCGACGCGGTAAACCAACGGAATCTGTTCCGCTCTACCTGGGCATCCTCTTTTCCCGTAACCGAACCCTGGCCCAGGTTATTGTTGACAATACCCAGTCTTATATGGTTGGACAGGAGTATTCCACTAAAAATTCAGCGACAACAATTATTCCTCATAATCCAACCGGGTACAAAAAGCCAATTCTAGCTAAATACGGGATAAAACCCGAAGATTTGACAATGAGTTTCATCTACTGGCAGTTTATCCGTGAACTGCCTGAAGTCTCACTGAAAACCCTTAATTGCCGGATTTTTGAATTGACAGCCCCTGACAAAAAAGAAAAAGTGCGCCTTTATATAAGTTCCGCATACTACTTCCCAATGAAAGTCGAATGGATCAAAGCCAAAGCCAAAACCCCATATCGAACCCTCCAAGTGTCTGACTTTACTAAAATAGATGATATCTGGCTAATTACTAAAATAAAATTTTACGGCCCGGGTTGGCGTTCTGTCATAGATTTTGATACAACCAAAGCAGGACTTTCACAGAAAAACATTCCAAAAGAATTGTTCAAAAAATTATAAACTAACTCAGGGAAAACCATTGACAAACAACGATCCAACTGATATAAACCTGCTCAGCGAAACAGAGCTGACAAAGATAATTGCATATCACAACCAGCGTTACTGGGAACAGGGAGAACCGGAAATAAGCGATGAACGTTATGATGAATTCATGCGTCAATTGGAAATTTTAAATCCTGAACATGCTTTGGTAAATGCAGTAAACGCGCCTCAGGTTGAAAGCAGCGGTAAGGTCACCCACACGAAACCGATGTTATCACTGAATAAAGCATATTCGCTGGATGAAATTATCACTTGGGCGGATAAATATATCCGTTCAAATAGTGAACTTTTTATCATTCAGCCTAAATATGACGGTATCTCTGCAAACTACAGCAACGGTATTCTGGCAACCCGCGGTGACGGATTCAACGGTGAAAATATTTCTGACAAACTACCATTGATTGAATTAGAAGCCAAAGACTATAAAGGCCCGGTAAACCGCCCAGTACGCGGTGAAATTGTGATTCGTAACGATGATTTTTCCACGCTTTATGCTAATATCACCCGCAAAGGCGGAGGGAAATATAAAAACTCCCGCAATGCGGTGGCCGGCATTATGGGACTGAAAGATATCAGTGACATGCGCCGACAGCAGGCAAAACTAACTCTGGTTGACTACGAAATGATCTCTTATGAGGTCACTTATGCAAAACTACGCGAACGCTGGCCGCAGATTATTGAAGAAATCGAACAACTCCCCTACCCTATGGACGGCATTGTAATTAAATTCGGCGACAGCGCATATGGAGCTTCGCTCGGTAATACAGCCCATCATCCGCGCAGTCAAATTGCCTTTAAATTCAGCGGTATCAGACGGGAAAGCACGTTACTGAATGTCGAATGGAGTTTCGGCAAAAACTGCCTGACACCGGTAGCGGAAATCGAACCGGTCGATATTGGCGGCATTACCATTCGGCATGCCACATTGCATAACGCCCAGAATATTATCGATAAAGCGCTGTGCATCGGTGACCGGGTGGTGGTCGAACGCGCCGGTGATGTCATTCCATATATCATCAGTTCAATGCCGGGCAAAGAACGGCGCGACGCAATGATCATCCACTGTCCATGTTGTGAACATGAATTGATCCGCAGTGGTCCTGAACTATGCTGCAATAATCCTGAATGTTTTGAAACGCAGGTTCAACGCCTCACGGCGGCGGTTAAGAGTATCGGTATCGAACGCCTTGGCGAACCCAATATCCGCCGGATGATGCAAAGCTTGAAGATCAGCAATCTGAAAGATATTTTTGATCTTACCCGAGAAAAAATTCTTACATTGGAAGGCTTCAAGGAAAAGTCGGCAGATAATCTGCTTAAAGAGATCAATACCGCCCGCAATGTAACCGATTCCCAGTTACTGGCGGCACTGAATATTCCAAATATCGGCAAGAATATCGCCAAAATGATTCTGGCAGAGTATACGCTGAATGAACTTAAATCTTTATCAGTTGAACAGCTTTCCGAGATCAACGGCATCGGCCCAGAACGTGCTGAAGCCCTGAATCGTGAACTGCTGGCTCAAGCAGAATTTCTGACTGAACTGAGCAGTTGCGTTAATGTCAAACAAACTAAGGGTGGAACAGCTAAACCAACCATCTGTTTCACCGGAAAAATGCCGGAGAAACGCAGTTTCTATGAAAATATGGCTCGTCAGGGTGGGTTCGAACCTGTTTCAGCCGTGAATAAGGAGCTGACTCTGTTAATTGCCCTGAACCCGGAGGCGGGCGGCGGCAAACTAACCAAAGCCGCCAAGGCAGGTGTCAAGATTGTCGCCCTAGAAAAATGGCTGGAAAATCCAGGAGTAACAGACATATCGGCACCAGTCCCATCGGACTCATCGGACAAAACACCACAACAGGTTGAGGTTGAGTTTAACTTTGATTTTTAACAGCCCCCCGGGAACACCAGGCCCCAGCTTGGAAAAGAAAAAACTATGAATAACAAACAATCAATGAGTTCAGCTGCCACTGCCGGATGGGTTTCAATCGGCGGCAATGTGTTGCTGGCTGCCGGAAAATTTATCATCGGCGTGCAGAGCGGTTCAGTGGCTATCGTCGCTGATGCCTGGCATACGATCTCCGACTCAATCAGTTCTATCATCATGCTGTTCGGTATCCGGACCGCAAATAAACCCGCCGATGAAAAACATCCGTTCGGTCACGGTCGGGCGCAATTAATAGCCAGTTTAATTATCGGCACGCTGTTGATAGTGATAGCCGGAGAATTTATGATCAAGGGTGCAGTTCACCTTTACCATGGGGAAACAGCCAAATATGGTACCGCAGCTATTATTATTATGGTCATATCGATAATTATTAAAGAGGTGATGGCACAGTATGCTTTTATGGTGGCGCGGCAGACCGGCATGACAATAGTCAAAGCCGATGCCTGGCACCACCGCAGTGATGCCCTCTCTTCAGCAGTTATTCTGCTCGGAATATTTTTCAGCAGCTACTTCTGGTGGATTGACGGAGTCCTGGGAATTGTGATTGCTATAATTATTCTTTATGCCGCAATCGATATTATCAAACAGGCCGCTGATCCGTTACTGGGGCAACCGCCTGAAATAGAATTAGAACAGCGTATCAATGAAATATGTAACCAATGCTGCGGCATGAATATTGCAACCCACCATCTACACATTCACAGTTACGGAACTCATACCGAACTGACATTTCATATTCGGCTGAACGGGGATCTGCCATTAAAAACAACTCACAGTTATACCAGAAAAATAGAGACAGCAATCTATGACGAACTGTGCATCAATGCAACCGTCCATGTGGAACCACTGATTAAAGATAAAAAATAATGCGGAGTAACAAATCCAGCTTCAGGATGGTACATTTAAACATTCAGCAGATTTGCGAAAAGTGTGCTTCAAAGCCCTGGATATACCAGTTATGAAAAATTAATGCCTGCAAAAGAATTGATAGTGCTCATCGAATTGTGTATAAGATAGAGAATGACAGCATATTAATTACTCAACTAATACACAAGTGCATTCTTTTAGCTAGTTTACTGCGCCTGTTTAAACTCAACTGCGCAGCTCTTTAATAGCTTTTAGATCGCAAAACGGTATAAGATATCAATCACTATCACTAAAAATTATCCGGCAGGGTAAAACAATAATAGCCGTAGGTTTTAACCTACGGAATGTCATGATTTTTGACGTAGTAATTGATTTTAATCAGCCAGCATTGCGATTTTCTTCCGGATCATTTCTGCATCGAACATATAACCATGCGCCTCAGAATGATACCCGAACCGCTTGTCCTGTTCGACATAAGGCAATACATGTTTAAGGTTATCAAGTTCATCTGCACTGATCGCTTTATAGGCAGGTAGTTTTGCTTCATCCCAGTCAAGACGGAGTTTGTAAAACCTAAACAGATTCCAGGTACTCCGGAAGGCACCGCCACAAACTTCTGCATTGGCAATTTCTGTCGTTGCATGTTCACTGTCCAGACCATTTAAAGCACGTTTCAACAGCTCTGCACCATCACGCCATTTAGCGGCAACGGCTTCAAAACCGGCAATTATTTCATCCAGCGAAAAGTCAGCAATCGCGCCGGACAGGTCATCGCCACGCTCATCCATCAACCATGCACGCCCCGCACTTTTATCATTCAACGGCGCAGGGTGAGAAATAAAACCCAGTGCATAGTTGGTTGGTCCGGCATAGAGATATGGGATACAGAATGGATAACTATTCATCGCTTCAGCGAAAATCTTCCAGGCAGTGACAACTTTGTCACTGTCACCGCCGTCAAAGTAACGTTCAGCAAAAAGAGACAATGCTTCAGCAGCTTCCAATGGAGCTTCAGTCGACAGAAACCAGTTAAAGGCGGCGGTATTTGCGGTAATCATATTACCGAAGTTCCAACAGCCCATAAAACCGGACAGGTTCTGCTGTTTAATAAAAGCAGTTTTCTGAAACAGATTACCAATCAACGGCAAACTCGGTACAGTTGCCAATTCATGAGTAGTACCAAATTGAAGTTTAGCAAAACAGCGTAATCCATGTTTTTGTGCCAACTCAAATGACTCGCGACACTGTTCAGACGGTCCAGCATAAGAGATTGAATATTCATCAATTTTGGCATCAACATGTCCTAAGATATCTTTTTTACCACCACGTTCAAAGCCTGCCATTAAAATAACATCTTTGGGCAGTTGACAGATCACCTCTTCACACGGGGCGTCGACATAAAAGCTCCATGACCAGTTCCAGGCAATAATTTCCATTGTATCAGAGACGCTTCGAATGCCGTCTCTGACCAGAGTAATAACCTCTGCGACTATATCTTCCGGCTGGCGTTCTACACACCGTGGACAATCGACTGGCATATATTCAATTTCGCCGAAAGCACCGAGTACCCTGCCCCGCCGGGCAACACAATGCGCGGGATATTCAGACGCGGTAATCAGAATAACTCCACCAAGTCCGGGCAGAGCCGCGGCCAATTTACCGGTAGCAGTTTTCAGGTATTGTTTTACCTGTGGTGTGGATGTACACATTGATTGAACTTTAAAAGCTTCGGCATCATCATCACCTGGGACCTCTTCAATTTGTCCGGCAACATCAGCATGTTTATCCCAGAACTTATGATTATCCACCGGCAATGCCCGCGGCGGTTGCATATAGATATAAACTTTGATGCCATGTTTAGCCGCCCGTTCAATCAGCTTGCCTAGTTTTCCCTGATGAATCGCGGCATTATACCCTAATTCAGGGAAAAGGTCTTCAGATACCAGATGATGCAATAGACCATGCAACCAGATACCATTGAAACCGCTTTGAGCGATTCCCGCTAAAACATCGTCAGTATAAACCGCATCAGCGGTAACGGTTTCATCCAGCAAATCATTCGGTTTTTCCGAAGATTCACCAAAAGCACTATAAGGCGAACGCCATATTTTAATCATCAGTTTTTACCTTATAAAAGTTAACAAAAAAATAACTTAGAATTTTTGCTTGACTACGAACCGCTACTCTGCGTTACGAAAATATTTATATAATTCTACTATGCAAACACTTTCGTGCCTTGACTAGCAGTCCGCTTCCAGCGCAAAATTATCCAATTTATTTTTAAGTGGTTCCTAACTTCCAACTATCCCGTAAACGGTAACGCCAACGGTTCGAGGTACGGTTTGAACGGTACCATGGCGGCGATCTCATTAATCTCAGTAATAATTTCTGCGCTCAACGGCCCTTTTTCGGCAGCAGCGACATTACTTTCGAGTTCAGCAATACTTTTTACTCCTGACAGTACAGTTGAGACATCAGGATTGGACAAGATAAACCGCAGACACAATTCTGGCATCCCAACTTTCAAATCATTGACCAGTTCATAAAGTCTGGTAAACTGTTTGCGTCGCGGCGAACTGAGCCATTTAGCAGGTTTGTTGATCACATCATCCACATATTGAGTCGCGAGATTACCCTGATGAAGCGGCGAGCCACAGACAATCCCCATATTGTGTCTGGCTGCCGCCGGTAGAATTTCATGTTCAGCTTCACGCCACAATGCGTTATACTGGAATGCGGTCAGTATCACATCAAAATTGCCGGCATTCATTACATTGGCCATTTCGTAAGCCGTAGTTCCGCCGAGGCCGGTAAAGCCACATTTCCCCTGCGCTTTAGCTTCCGCGAGCACTTCCATGATCGGACCATCATAATTTTCTTTATCAGTCCACCAGTCCATGAAATCAGGATCATCATGGCGATCCGGCTCATGAATCATCAGAATATCAACCTTATCACGTTTCAAGTTATTCAAACTCTGGGTCAGGGCATTCTGCAGGAATGCTTTGTTTTGCGGTTCGAATGGTTCAGGTTTATAGCCAAATTTAGTACTAATAATAAAATCAGCATCAATTTTTGCCAATGCTTCACCCAGCACCTCTTCACTATCTAAATAGCCAGGCGCGGTATCAATGTAATTAATCCCGAGTTCCCAAGCACGTTTAATTACTTCAGTAGCTGAAGCTCGGTCAGTGCCGTGTGAACTGATGAATAACCCGCCAAGGGCGAGTTCAGAAACTTGCAGGCCGGTACGGCCCAGGGTACGTTTATTTAACATAATTTATTTCTCTTTTTTGGGTCAGAATCATTGGTGACAGAATCATTTTCTATAAAACCAAAATACTGATATTTATTTAAATATAACCGGCTTCACCGGAACTTATTAGACAGGACTAACAAGATTGACAAGATTTTTATTTCATCCTGTTCATCCTGTCAAAAATACAATCTTTTAACAAATCTAGAACTTGAAGATTGGTTTAAACTCTTCTTTGGTATCGATTTTTCTGAAACCTTCAGGCAATTCATCAAAACTCATAACTGATGAATGGAACTGTTTAAGGTCAATAATACCTTTATCAACCAGAGATACGCAGGTGTCATGGACCAATTGATCAGCTTCGGCCGGCGAATGGAAGGCAAAATTAATCCCTGAACCGAAAGCATTGATCGTTGCCGCCATACTGTCACTTACACCATATACAGCATAGGTCCCGCCCGACGCGACCCAGGGCGTAAAATCATTGATCTTATTCATCACACCAGCGGCATCAATCACCAGATCAAAAGTTCCTTTCGGAGTTTCACCTTTGCCAAGCTCGACAAATGCGTCAGCACCACATGCCAAAGCCCGTTCAGCCCCTGCCCCGCTCCGAGCGACAGCAACAACCTCTTTCGCACACATCATTGCTGCAAATTTAAGATAAAACATGCCGACAGTTCCGGCACCGATAACCGCGACTCTTTTGCCATAAAGCGGGCCAAGCGCATTGATCCAGCTGAAAGTCTCTTTCATGGTAATAAGCAGTACCGCTTCCGGGCGGTCACGCCAGGTGCGGGGAATCGTCATTTGGAACTGGGCATAAGAGTTATATTTATCACTAAGTCCAGCCACTTCGACTGCTGCTTTGTCGGTAATAACCCCATATTCGGAAAAACCACCGAACTCGGCATTCAGACCGTTGACCTGTTCACCGGGATAGACATATACTGGACGCATGACAATATCGCCGACAACATAATTGGCGACCATATCACCCACTTCGATGATTTCTCCGACCACTTCATGACCGAGAATGGCGGGGAATTTGCTGCCCCACGGTAGTTTGTTATTAACTATTTTACGATCAGTACCAGTACAGGCAGATGCATAGAGATTTCTGCACCTGCACTGATAATCATCCAATGCCGGTAAAGCCGGTACGGTTTCGATATTAACTGTTCCTTTTGTTCTTATAACAGCTGCTTTCATAATTATTATTCCTTATAAAATTTCGTGCTTTTAGTGTTTTTCGTGGCTAAAATTTTTTATATTTTTATGTCACTAAAGAGTATGGTTGGAGATTGCAATAAATATCCAGGTATAAAAAATGAAGATAAAGGGTGCACAAATAAATTGCCGCCCTTTCAAGCAGCGTCAGCCAGAAACAGCAAGTCTCATGGCGTAGTTATAGAACGAGTGGATAGTAACTTCCTGTGAGGTATCACAATCCCATGCGCTGTCAAAAAAGATCATATCAGTAATCCTAATCAGGTGGCACCTGAAGTCAGATGCCGCTTCAAACTCCGCAACTACGTTGCTACGGAAGCGGAAAAAATTTAAACTGTTACTTCGTTTTTCGAGACTTTTTTTACGATAAAACGCTTTTATAAAGGGTTTCAAGTGTCCCAAAAATGACAGAACTTTGCGACTTAGGAGCTAAGTTCTATAATATTCATTGTCTGAACATTCCATTTCGTCTCAAACCAAACACTATTTAAGAGTTAATTTGCGCAATATAATTGTGCTGAGCCTATTTTCAACAGCATATATTAAATTTTCCTGTTTTTTTATCTGTAATGTTGCAGTAACAAATTATAAACAGTAGATTAAATCAAAAATATTACAAAACTTAATGACTCGTGCGAAATAGGAAAAAATTGAATATCCAATATCGCACACGGAATATCCAACAGATGAAGTGAAGAAAAAAACTTTGAAATTGAAAATTGAGCATTGGGAATTGAATATTAGTTGAAAA
>JAKIUY010000152.1 GCA_021647315.1 Victivallaceae bacterium | reverse complement strand
ATCGCGATTATTTCCATTCTGGCGAGTATGTTATTACCAGCTTTGAACAAAGCCCGGGAGGCTGCCAGAAAAATCAGCTGCACCAGTAATTTAAAGCAAGTCGGGACTGGGATGAGTATGTATTTGAATGATGGCGAAGACTGTTTTCCCTATGGTTTAGTGAAGATAAATGGTGCTAGCTTTTATTGGAATGCTGCAATTGATCCCTATCTTGGTAGCAATAGTGCTAAGCTGAGTTATACCGCACCGAACGGTCTCAGCAGTCGCTATGGAGCTAATAAAGTCTGGGTTTGTCCTTCAGTATCATTTTTGGGGCTGACAGACTGGCCTGCTGATCCTTATAAAAGTCCTTGGGCTCGACGTTATCATGCTAATAATTATCTGATTGACCGAACAAAATTGACCGAACATTCTAAGCTTTCACATGTCAGAAAACCCACTAAAACGATAGTTGCATTGGAAGGAGCAAGACAGCGAAGTGTAACTTATACAACTGCCGGTAACTATATTGACGGTCGCCACAGTGGGAATTCGAATATTCTGCTAGTTGATGGTCACGTTGCGTCTGGTAAAGTTGCACCGACAACGTTCCTATTTGAGCATCAGAAGAAATTTATTTTTAAATTTCGCTGATTGACCGTTACTCGAAAAGGTGTAGAGCACGTTGGAGTTTCTTTTCGAGCAGCGTCTAATTTAACTGTTCGCAATATTGCCATGGAATATTACTGTGGTCAGTGCTGTCAGCTTGAGAATATTTTTCTGTTTTATCAATAACTGACTTTAAGATAACTATTAACCGTAAGGGAAAAATAATGAGATTATTAATTTTAATGAGTCTGGGCGTAATATTTTGCGCCAGTAGCGGATTTAGCGCGGAGTATAAAAACCTGATAAAGGATCCGGATTTTGAAAAATCCGGTCGGCAGGAATGGACGTTGGAAATTGCTCGGGGTACTGATGGCAAGGGATTGATTGTAGATGAAGGACGTTCAGGGGGAAAATGCGCAAAGCTTGAGATGTCCGGGTATAGTGGAAAATCCGGTACTGTGAAATGCGTCAGTGGATTTATTACTATTCCAACTGGAACCAGCGAAGTTCAAGTTTCAGCATGGATAAAAGGTAAGGATATCGTCAAAGGGACATCAAGGTCATGGGATAAATTACTCTGTTCTATTCAGGCATATGATCAGAACAAAAAGAAACTTAGACGTTGGGAGGTATTTTTACGTGATGGCTCTTTTGACTGGACTAAAATAGAGAGAAAGATTCTGCTGCCACCCAAGGTAAGTTTTTTGAAATTAGATTTTCGTCTATTGCGTTGTACCGGAACCGCCTGGATTGATGATGTAGAAATTACCACGGTGGGTAAAGTTGCTGGAAGCTTGGCGGAAAACTTGAATAACTTGATTTCAGTCAAAAAATCAGGTTCGAAAGTAATTCCTGTTCCATGGCGTGAAAAACTTGGTGTCGGGTATGCCGTTTTAACTAATCCTGTTGTGGTTAATCAGGTTGGCAGCAGTGCTGGACGGGCGATTGCTGAAGTTAATTTATTATGGGGCAAAAGGCTGAAATCAGGAAAAGAAGGGGGAAGTGCTCCGGCAATATATTTTCAGAAACTGAATGATAAAACTCTTGCTGAAGGCAAATTGTTTAAGAGTGACGGGTATGTGCTGGAAGTAAAAAACAATCCGGGTCGTGTCTATATCAAAGCATTTTCACCGACCGGTTTTTTCTGGGCGGTTCAGACTTTGAAGCAGCTGATTGAAAAAAATGGGCGTATTCGATGCTGTGTGATAACAGACCGCCCCGGTTATGCCTTGCGAGGGACTATTATACAAGGCCTGGAACGAAGACTTGATCCCGTTGCAATCAAGAAACGTCTTGATATGATGAAATCTTTTAAACTTAATGTTCTGCTCTCTACCGGAAGTCTGCTTAACTATAAATTTTGCCAAAAATGGCGGGAACCGTTTTCGGTCAGTGAACAGGCATTGATTAAACAATATATTTCTGCCTGTAAGAAAAATTTTGTTTCTCCACTGATGCTCATAGCGCCGCGTCGTTTTAGAAAGAAAAATAAACGCTATGGCACAGGAAGTAAAGCGATGGTATTTTCATCCGAATCCGATATTAAACTTTTTATGGACAAAGTTGATGTGCTTTATGATGCCGGAGCCCGTTTTATAGGGATTCCATTTGATGACCTTCCACAGTTTGGATTGGAGGATTTAATTAATGCTCAGGACAAACAGAAATTTAAATCTGTGGCTGATGCCCATGTCTATTTGACCAATCGGCTCTATCAGCATTTGGCAAAAAAGCCCGAACCATGCCGGGTGGTATTTCTGCCTGCACCATATTATAATCCTGCAATCAATAGCCCAGCAGGGGAAAAATATTTAAAGTCAGTTCGCAAACTGGATGATTCAATTGAGCTAATTATCTGCGCAACCACACGCAGTAATATTCTGAAGGTAAAAAATTTAACTGGTCATAGCAATATTATTATCTGGAGTAATTGGCTGGCTGGTTGGGGCAAACGTAAGCCGATGCCACCAATTCTGCCTGCTTATCCGGGTAAAAACTTCACCGATATTATTGATGGTTATATTTGTCTGTCAGCGTATCCCAAAGAGGCATCTGAAAACTCTGATTACACCTCTTGTGATTATATGTGGAATCCCGCTACTTATAATCCTGAACGCAGTCAAATTGCGGGATTGATGAGAATCTTTCCTGAAAAATCACTGAAGTTACTGCTTGATTTTGAAGCATTTTCAGAAAATATTCAAAAAAATAATTTTCCCGGTCGCAACTCAAGTGAGAAGGTGGAAACAATTAACGGTTACATTAAAAAGTTAAACGCTTATAAAGGTTTATTGAAAAAGAACCTTACTGGCGAGATGCTGAAGCATTATCAGAAAGCAATAGATGGCTATCTGAAAAAATGTCGTCAAATGCAGCAACTTTTTAAAAGTAAAGCCTGGCCGGTTCCGGTCAGCAAAAGTTCTGCCGGCGTAAAGCTTGATGGAAAACTTGATGATGCGGCGTGGCAGTCGGCTGAAAGCTGGACGGGTTTTATCAAAGCGAAAACTTTTGATAAGGCTAAGTTGCAGACCAGTTTTAAACTGCTGTATGATAAAAAAAATCTCTATATTGCAATAACCTGTCTTGAAAATCCAGGTTATAAATTGAAATCAACTATTAAAAAACACGATGCTAAAGTTTATCTTGACGATTGCGTTGATATTTTCATAAGGCCTAAAGCTGGAGATGTCTATTTTCATATTATCGCGAACTCTGCCGGGGTTATTGGGGATGCTACAGTCAATCTCAAGGATGGCTGGGTTAGTGACAAAAAATGGAGTTCAAAAGCCAAAGTTTTTATTAATAAGTCACAGGATGCCTGGACAGTTGAAATGGCAATTCCATTTTCTGCACTTGGAACAAACCCAAGTATTGGAACAAAATGGGGTTTTAACATTGGTCGGGAAAAACCGGGTAAAAAGAAAGAGTTTTCTTCGTTTGCCGGTGTGTTTCATATTCCGACCCGGTTCTGGGAAATTGTATTTAAATAAACATGGAGTAAAAGTTTGATGGTTAAGGATGAGGATGAACAATATCATCTGTTCAATAAAAACAAAAAATGGTTTAAAGCGAACTTGCATACGCACTCAACTAATTCGGATGGAGAGTTATCACCCGCAGAAGTAGCGGCAAGATATCGGCAAGCTGGATATGACGTACTCGCAATTACCGACCATGATTTTTTTACTCAGACAGATGACCTGGGAAGTGATGATTTTCTGTTAATCCCAAGTGCTGAATATCATCCTGTGAATAAGACTAATCCTTATGGGAAGAATCATCATTTGGTCTGCCTCAATCTGCAAGAGTCAATCGATAATATAGCGGAGATTGCTCCGTCTCAACTGATAAAAGAGGTTAACGGGCAGGGCGGCTATGTTATTGCGGCTCACCCTTATTGGCTCAAACAGGGGCTTGATGATTTATTACAGCTTGATGGAATAAAAGCTATTGAGGTTTATAATGCGACCTGTGAAGGGGCCGCCCGTGAATTTTCTGATCAGCTCTGGGATACGTATTGTACAAAAATAGCACCGGTGGCAACATTGGCGGTTGATGATTGCCATTTTCACAGCGAGCGTGAATTTGCCAAAGGATGGGTCTGGATAAATGCTGAAAAGCTTGATTTAGGCTCAATAATGAAGTCAATTCACGAAGGTAATTTTTATGCTTCCAGTGGTCCAGAAATTCATGATGTAGCCTGTTCGCTTTTACCGCCGAATAAAATTGGCTGGCGTGGTTTGGAAGTGAAAGTATCTTCTTCACCGGCAGTTGCGATTGCCGCAATTACTTTGCGTGGTGGCGGTAAAGTTTTTGCTGAAAACAATGAGACAATTACCTTTGGCAGTTTTATTTTATCGCCTGAAATACCGTTTTTCAGGATTGAAATAACCGATTCAGCCGGGGAAAAAGCGTGGTCTAATCCGATTTTTCCGAACAGAATGAACTTTGATGGAGTTGACAAATGGCTGTAGATTTATTAATCCAATCAGACTTAATACGGAACTGGAGTGCTAAATGGATTGCTCCGGCAGATAGTGAACAGGAAGAGAATTTTTATTTTCGGACATTGAATTCTTTCAGTGTGATTGAAGTTCCAGATAAGCTTGTACTGCATATTTCCGCCGAATCTCATTATATTTTGTATGTAAATGGAATTGAAACTGGTCGTGGACCAGTGCGTGGTATCCGTGATCGCAATTTTTATGATTCATATAATATTGCTCCGTTATTGAAAACAGGAGATAATATTATTGCAGTACTGGTATACTGTATGAATATTGCGACCTTCGTGGCGGTTCCTGCCCAGCCTGGAGTGATTCTGGAGATTGAAAATCTGTTAACAACGAATCGTGACTGGAAAACTGCTCCTGCTGAAGATTGGCGGCTGGATGTTGAATTTTACACATCGCAGACCGGTTTTAGTGAATGGCGTGATTTTAGAAAAGAACCGCAGGGCTGGACGCTGGGGAAAAATACAGAGCACTGGGCTCTGGCAATGGAAATCGCTTCAGCTCCTGGTATATATCAGAAAAAACTTTTGCCCAGAGATATTCCGGCATTGACGCAGGACGTCTGTCTGCCGGTCAGTATTCCGGTCAAAGCCTCAGTCCCTCCGCCAGTTGATTTGACAGATATTAAAGTAGCCCGTTTAATGTCGGAAGAAAAACATTATCCGTTTCTGGCAGAGATAATTTGTGAAGATAGTTTAATTAAAATCAATCCAGACGATAAGCGCACAGGAGTAGTGTTTATATTTGATTTTGCAACAGAAATTATTGGCAGATTTGAACTGGATATTACAGCTCCGCGTGGAACTGTTGTTGATGTTGGCTACGAGGAAGAACTTCAACATAACCGTTTGAACTTAGAACGTGAGCGATACCATTTTTCCGACCGCTATATTTTGCGTGATGGACGACAAACTATCGGCAATAGCATAAATGAGCGTGGATTCAGGTTTGTCCAGATTGTTTTAAGAAACTTTGATCAACCGATTATTATTCATCTGGCGCAGGCAATTAATATCAGGTATCCTTTTAAACAGAGAGCAACATTTGATTGCAGTGATACTTTGTTGAATAGGATTTGGGATTCATGTCAGGAGACATTACGGGCTTGTACTACTGATGTTTATACTGATTGTCCGTGGCGTGAACGTACACTGTGGCTGGGGGATGTGCTGGTTGAAAACAAGACAGCGCTGGAACTTTTTGGTGACCC
This sequence comes from Victivallaceae bacterium, assembly GCA_021647315.1. Lineage (GTDB taxonomy): Bacteria > Verrucomicrobiota > Lentisphaeria > Victivallales > Victivallaceae > JAKIUY01. Next base: position 3,687 of record JAKIUY010000152.1, on the reverse strand, counting down.
CCGAGTCAGCCGGCGGGTTTTCAAAATTACCTTTGCGCAAGCCGATGAACAGGGATTGCTGCCTAATCTATGCACCGGCACCTGGATGATTGCCTCATCCTGTCTTTATATCGTTCATATGCTCAAAGATTACTTGATGTATAGTGGCGACAAGGCATTAATCAGGGAACTTCTGCCCCAAATGGAGCCCCTGCTGGAAACCGTTAGTAGATGGAGTGATGACGACCATTTGTTGATGGTGCCGGAAGGGTATAAAAACTTTTTTGACTGGTCGTTTGAGTTGAATGAATTTGATGGTCAGAAAACTTCATTGATTAATTATCTTTATATTATGTCGATGAAAACTACAATGGAGTTGGCGGAGTTTGTCGGAATAGATATTGACCGTGTTAAATATCAGCGGAGAATTGAACAAACTGCCGATGCATGCAACAAATATTTTTTTAAAGATCATGAAAATTTATTAGCTGACTGTCTGGATGGCGGTGTTCCTTCTGAAAAATCTAGTCAGCTTGCCCATGCGTTTGCGTTGCTTAGTGGAGAGTTCAACCCAGAACATCGGGCACATCTAATCAATGCGCTTGGCAATAAGAATGTAAAGGAGCCGGAACTTTTTCTTTTCTTTTTCGTTTTTGAAGCAATGAAAAAATATGATAAAAAAGCTGCAGGTCTTGCCACAATCAGAAAATATTGGGGCGACATGGTACGTTCAGGTTCCCCGACAATCTGGGAATACGGTGTGTACATAAAAGGGAAACAAGCCGCTAATGGCAGTGGCAGTCTTTGTCATGCTTTTTCCATTTCACCTGTTGACTTTTTCCAGACCGTAATTTTGGGAATAGCACCTTTGGCACCGGGGTTCAGTGAGTTTAAGGTTGCGCCTGATCCGATGGATCTGGACTCTGCTGCCGGAACAATTCCTACTCCCCATGGAGATATTTTTATAAAATGGATGCGCAACGCAGACAATTTGGACGTTGAATTGCAAGTGCCTGACGGAACTACGGCTGTAACAGAAGCAGGTCGGGTTTTCACGTCAGGAAAACACAAATTTAATTGTTGTTTGCGTGATTCTTATTGAAACAGCAGTTAACAACAAAGGAATAATGATGTCAATAAACAATGTCTACTGGAAGGCTGATAATACTCCGCAGGAGTTACATTCGATGTTATCGGCGCTTGCCGATGAATACCCTGTTAGCGAAGGAACGGGTAAAGGAGTGAACATAACTTTTATTCCAACCGGCAAAGCCGGAACCTGTGCCGTTGAAATTAACGGCAATAGCGCGACTGTAAGCTATAATCAGGTCTGTCAGGCGGCACGCGGGGTTGGAGCGGTGATGGCTGGCATTGCAGCTGATGAAAAAATTGCCTATAAAACTCTGGGTATCATGCTTGATTGCTCACGTAATGCGGTTATGAAGGTCAGCCATCTGAAAAAATGGCTTCGACGCCTTGCTTTGATGGGCTACAATATGGCGCAGCTTTACACAGAGGATACTTACAAATTACCAGATGAACCGTTTTTTGGTTATCTGCGTGGCGCTTACACGATGGATGAGATGAAAGAGGTCGATGCTTATGCTACTACGTTGGGCATTGAAATGATTGCCTGTATTCAAACTTTGGGACACCTGCAGCAGATACTTGAATGGAGTTATTACAGTGATTTAAGAGATTCTATTCGAGTAATGATGGTCGATGAATCTAAAACGTATAAATTGATTGATAAAATGCTGGCGTTTTGGAGCGAAGCATTTTCCAGCCGTCGAATTCATATTGGTATGGATGAGACGCACGATCTTGGTCGCGGTAGTTTCATGGACAAATTTGGTTATGAACGCAGCTTTGATATTTTTAATCGTCACTTGAATAAAGTTAATAATATCTGTACAAAATATAAACTCAATCCTATGATTTGGTCTGATATGTATTTTCGCATGGGTAATGATACCAACGAATATTATCGTGAAGACACGGTGATTCCTGATGATGTTAAGGCGGCGATTCCACCGAATGTAGCTCTTGTCTATTGGAATTATAATCATAAAGACCCTGATTCTTTCCGTGACTGGATTAAACGTCATAGAGCACTTGGCTTTGAACCCATAATGGGCTCCGGCGTTCAGACATGGCGTCGTATGTGGTATGACCCTAAAGCCGTCCGGGCAACTGTAAGGCCATGTCTGGATGCCTGTGCCACGGAAAAACTTGATGAAGTATTTTTCACCTTATGGGGGGATGATGGTGCGTATTGCGAGTTCGATTCTGCACTTGCCGGGTTATGTTATGCTGCTGAATTGGCTTACCGTTCTGAAGAAAATATAGACATTCTTGAACAACGTTTTCGGGTAATTTGCGATGCCAGTTACGCAGCCTATGTTCGCGCAGGTGATTTGCAGTTGAGTGCCGGACTTCAGGAAGATATTTCCGCGGCAAATTTACTTTGGGATGATCCGTTATATGGTATTGTAGAAAAAGATTATAAGTGTCAGGATTGCAACGTAATCCCCAAACTTTTGTCAGGTTACAAAGTACTTAAATGTGACCTTGAAAGTAACCTCGGCGTTGGTAGTGGTAATTTAATTCATGCAGTAAGAATAGCTGATGCTATAATTGCCAAACTTGAATTTCGGGAAGAGTTACTCAATGCATATAGCGCAAACGATATATCTGTTCTCAATAATATTCGAGGCGAGGCGGTTGCTAACGTAATAGAAAAAGTTCAAATATTTCATGATTCACTTCGTGAACAATGGATGTTACGCAATAAACCGTTCGGCTTTGAATCACTGCAACTCAGACTTAACGGCTTGATTGGTCGTTATAAAGAAATAGCAACCCGTCTTGGAGAATTACTTGATGGTACAATTGAGTCTATTCCGGAACTTGATGAAGTTATTATAACTGAGCATACTGGTATAATAGTTTCTTATCAAGTTGTTGCAGTTCCTTCCTTCATTATTTGAAAATTTGGGTGTGTTAGTCGATGTTCGATATCAAGCATGATATATATTTTGTCTAATTTAAACCTTCTTACACGACGCAGGGGGCGTAGATAGTTTTTGTTTAATGAGTTTCAGAGCTATTTACTTTTAGGTCTGCCGGACAAGTGGCATAATCGAAAATATTATCAGTAAAGTAATGGTCCCTGAAGCGGCAGTTGAAGCTTATCGTTCACTTCAAAATAAGCCCGAAGAAAACCTGACAATTGTTTTTGATTGGCAAAATGAATATAATAAATGAAGAGTTACAATGCCTGTTAAAAAATGAAAACAGTGTTTAGTTTTTGATAGTTGAGATTGATTTTCAGAGGTTGCCATTACTTAAAATTAGTAAAACTAGAAAAATTCGAGAAAGGAGGGTTACGCACAAAATCAGGATTTTGGCGGGATTTTCATGAAAAACCGCATTGATCGCGTCAAAATGGATTTGACGCGAAAAAAAATAAGTTATTAACAGGCAAGAGTAAAAACTTTTGAAATTGGCTCAGCAATTTGCCTTATATTCATTAGGGATGTAAATTAACAAAACTAAAAGTAATGGAAGACGAATTAACTATGAAAAGAAAAAACATTTTACTTATTGTCACCGATCAGCAATCTGCAACTATGATGAGTTGTGCCGGTAACAAATATCTTAAAACTCCGGCAATGGATTCTATCGCTGAAAAAGGGGTAAGATTTG
>JAKIUY010000151.1 GCA_021647315.1 Victivallaceae bacterium | reverse complement strand
CGGTATTTGATCCTATAAAAGGGAAAATGTATGTCACCTCGTCCAGAGTGTCAGAGTTAATGCACACATTTCCATAAGTAAGATGCGTTTAATCTGACAAACGTGCATTTAACTTTTCAATTAACGTAAAAAACTGAAAATGCTGTTGACAAATGATTTATTTTACGTTATACTATAAACAATAAAGGTGGACTAGTCCGGTCGAGTCCGGTATTCAAGCTCAGTTTTTTGATGGATAGTTGCGATGAGGTAAATATTTAATGATAGTATTGACAAATAATCAAGTTCCATTATATATTCAGATTAAAGATCATATTATCGATCAGATCAGAAATGGCAATTTACCCCCCAACAGTCGTCTGCCCGGGGAACGCGATTTAGCAGCGAAATATAAGATCAGTCGCGGTACTGCCAAACAGGCATTGCAGGAGTTGGAGAGCAAACAATATATTGAACGCATTCCGTCGAGGGGGTCATTTGTAAAATCCTCAGGTAAAACGGTTAATTTAGTGTTGGTATTCCCGGAAAAGTCGATGTCCAGAGATCAACTGTCCGCTGATCAATGGTCTGCCATGTCTGAAATGCACCGTGGTCTGCTGGAGGGCGGAAATAGATATAAAACCAAAATAACATTTCAATATTTCCCTGACAGTGATGATGCTAAAACCGTCTGTCAGCAGGGCAAAGAGCTTGCTGATTTTGATGGAGCGATTTTCCCCGGACCCCAGTCAGCAGCCTTAAAGGAAGAGTTAGCCAATTATGGAACCCCATATTTATCCTTAATAAGCGATATTGAAGTTCCAGGTGCTTTGTTACATTATAACCGCGGAGAAGTTATTGCCGATGCCGTCCGATTTATCGCGAAAGTCGGCTACAGGTCGGTCGGCATGATTGTTTCGGAACAGGAAAGTGTGAGTAAAGATGAAAAAATAAAACTCTGCACCAAAGAATTCAGTCGGTGGGGGATTGAATTTTCGGATAGGTGGATTTTAAAGGCTGGCAACTCTGAAGTTGGCGCATACGAAATGCTGAAAAAACAGCTGCCGCAAGAGCAGGATGAGTGTCCTGAGCTGTTTTTCTGTACCGCGCCGGTCTATGCTTTTGCCTTGCTCCGCATTATTAACGAACGAGGTTGGAATATCCCTGAAGATATCAGTATTATGGGTTATGCAAATGATATGCATATAAGACATACGACGCCGGAATTAACTTATGTTTACGTGCCATATTATGAAGTTGGTATCGAAGCATGCAGACTATTGTCAGAAGAGATCAATGGCATCAACTCTTTGCCGATCTCCAGTACTGTTTCGGCTGAATTGAGAATCGGTGCAACTACTTTTAATAAAAGCAATTGTACCGTTTAGATTAAATAATCTAAGCGGGCAATAAAATGGAAAAAGTAATAATATGGAGGATTGTCTATGAGTAAATAGTTATAGATTGTACGGAATATTTCGGTTCAGGCCGCATGCTAACGATGCCAATTCCTAGAATCATATAGACATAACGAGAAAACTTATGGTTTAAACCTATTGGTAGCGTGAATAAGTAGAAGATGTCATGGTGACATTTTTCACAAAACTCGGTGAATATTACAATAATATCACCACAAAACAGGAGAGTAGCAAAATGAAAGATAAACATGAAAATTACAGTCGTAAGTCATTGAAAGGCAAGAAGTTCACGCTTATAGAATTATTGGTCGTTATCGCTATTATCGCGATTCTGGCCAGTATGTTATTACCGGCGCTTAATCAGGCACGGGAGAAGGCAAAAAGTATCTCCTGCGCCGGCAATCTTAAAACATGGGGACTGTGGGAAGCATTTTACGGCGATGATTTTGACGGCTATTTTATTCCTTACAGTCTCTATCGGACCAATGCGGCAACCCCCGGTGCCTGGAACTATTATCAGGGCTATGTAAGAACAACTTACGGCCCCGGCATAAAAATGATTCCATGGCGTCTGGGGCAATCAGTTAACGGCTGTCCGACCCACGAAGGGAAAATGAAAGATGCGAATTATTCTTATCGCTACTATAGCTATGGTCAGAATGGCAACGTTTCCTACCTTGCTGTACCAGGTACGCAATCCGTAAAACGCAGTCAGGTAAGAAATATCAGTTCAGTGATTGTGATAAGTGATTTACCTAATGTCGGTGGACCTTATGCTATATACAGTCAGAGCAATTACACTACCCGTATCGGCTATATCCATTCAAATAAAACCAACGCTGTTTTGGGTGATGGTCATGTCTCGAGCAAAGGCAAAGGGGAGATTACTCTGAAGAATGGGATTTTTGTTAATCCGTAATTAAACGCTGTTCGAAAAGGGTGTAACACTAGTTAGGTTTACTTCGTTCTCTGCGACTGTTGATCGCCAGCACTCGCGGCGGATAACGTAAAAAAGCAAATGTAAGGTAAACTTCAAAAATAGATATTTGTTACGTGCGTTCGGAGAACGTACACTATATTTCATAAAAATCACAAAAAAAGGGTAACTGACAATGAAACTATTTAAATGTTTAGTATTATTTATGTTGGTCAATGGTACATCTCTATTGAATGCGGTGGAATATTATGTGGCAACCGACGGTGACGATAGCGCTGGCACCGGTGTTATCAGTTCACCATGGCGCACAGTTAAATATGCCATCGGTCAACTTGCCGCTGGGGATACCCTCTATATTCGAGGCGGGCTGTACCGTGAATCCTATATTGATACGTTTACTTCAGGAACCGGAGAAAGCTCACGCATTACAATAACCGGGTATAAAAATGAGCAAGCAATAATAAGTTCAATGCTTGATGCCAGCGGCACTGGTAACTGGACGCAGGTTTCAGGCGACATCTATAAATACAACAATACCGCGACCACAACCTATCGGAATATTTCCGTTGACAGCAAACCTTTAAGATTAAAAGTTAAATATAATGATTTTGCCGGAGCCAGTACCGATGTGACCGCGGGCGGCGAATGGAGCAGAGACCGGTATGGTGATGGTCTTTGGGTCTGGGTTGCTGGTGGCGGTAATCCAGGGGCACAGAACATCGAAATATCTTATGCGTATCAGACTATCAGAATTGATAAAACTATCAGCTATATAACTTTGAAAAATCTGACTATCGAAGGCGGTTATTATCCTTTGGATATTTCAGGGGACTATATCAATGTAGAAAACTGCACAATTCGTAACTCCTATGGAGACACGATAAAAGTAAGCGGCTGGACTGAATTAATGAGCCCGCCGGAGTGGAACAGTGAATATGGTAAAATTGAAAACTGCGATATTTATTATTTCGGTGAAAGCGCTATTGATATCACCGGCGGCGATTACTGGAAAATTAAAAACAGCATGATTCATAATGGAGTTTATACCCGTTATGACGGCACCAACAACGGCCAGAAACTTAACGGTATTATGCTGAAAAACAATAATATAGGAACCGAAGTTGACGGTTGCCGGATCTTTAATTTTGATGCGGCATTCGGTGCCATTGCTCTCGGCGGATCTTCTGATGGCGCAACTCGTTACGAAGGAGTTGACTTAGTCGCAAAAAACAATATTATCCACGACATTAATGCACCGTATATCACGACATTCACCGGAGCTAAAGATTGCAGTTTTGTTAATAATATTATTTACAGCTGCGATACTTCAGATTCTGTGCTGCTGGGAAATACCAATGTTGACGCATTGATCCAAATGCGCAATGATTACCAAAGTACCCTACATTCTACTGGCGTGACAATTCTGAACAATATTTTTCATGACAACAATGTGCTCTATAATTATCGCGAAACTATAGATGGCAGCGATACCAATGCTCTTATCGATAATAACTACATCTATAGTCGAGATAGCTATTTTGATGGTGCTGCCATCACTTTCAGTTCAATGCAGTCGTCAAAAAGCTTTGATGTTAATTCACTCACCAGTACCCCGGGGTTTGTCAATTATTCAAACCAACTATTGCGTTTGATTGCAAGCGACAGTGGTATTGAAGCAGGAACCGAACTCGCCAATAACGCCAATGATTACAATGGTGCACAACGGGTGCTTAACTCCACCATCAGTATCGGAGCGTTTGAAAGTATGTCATCAACAATTTATTGTGACGGCACATCCGTTGCCAACTGGGGTAATCTTCCGGCAAATGAAACCATTACATCAGTTTATGATTCAGAACTGGATTCAAATGTAATTCAAACAACCGGAACTTCAGCTAGTTCTTATACCTTGTTTGTCAACAGCTCCAACGGGCTATGGTACAATGACAAAGAATCAGTTATTACTTTTAAGGCTAAGTTTTCAACGGGACATGCATTCCAAGTGCGCTTTAAAAGTATTGACGGAACCATGAAAAGCGTTAAGTTTTATTCAAATTATACTACCGCCGGACCGCATACATCAACATTATACCGGTTCCCGCTGGGAACGGGTTCAGCATCAACCGAAGACGGACAATGGCATACTTATGTCTTTGATCTGTCAGCCATGATTGCGCAGGTAGATTCAAATGATGCAATTGATTACATTGAGCGTTTTTACGTCTGGGGTGGGGGCAAAACTGATGATATTGAACTGCATAACAGCATCTCTACAGCAGGAAAACCCAAGGGGCTGATTGGCGAATGGAAACTTAACGAAGGAGCCGGAAGCTATACCGAAGACACCTCAGACAAAGGACGTCACGGAATATTGAATAATTTAAGTGACAGTGATCCGTTAAATAACTGTTGGGTTCCGGGACAGAATCTTAAAGCATTGAGTTTTGATAAATCAGCGGAAAAATCAATTACCGTTCCGGCAATATCTGAATCATTCACCAAGGGGTTCACGGCTGACATTGTAGCGCGTTTCGATAACCTTGACAGCTCTTACGATGTCTTACTGTCTGGAATTCAGGGCAATGGTGCTTATGGCAGAGTTTTCCAACAATACGGGTTCATCTATATGCAGGTGAAAGTTGATGGTGGTACCTTGTTTTACGTCAGAACTTTAGCTAATAAACTGACGGTTGGGGACTGGCATAGGATAACTGTACGTTGCGATATGGATGCTGGCACGCTGCGAATATTTGTTGACGGCGTTGACGCTACTGATTTGACTAGGTATTATCCTAGTTTTACTGCGACAGCATTGGATGTCGGCACCGCTGATCTCTATCTTGGCAATTCGCCAACCAACGGTCATGCTCATCAGGGCGAGATAGATGCTGTCAGATTATATAATCATCCATTATCTGATAGCGAAATATTGAATCTTGATCAGTAGTAAGTACAATATTAGTGGAACGATTATAACGGCAACATATATTTATATCTTGTCGTTATTTTAACCCAATAGGAAATTATATTTTCGCTAGTAGTTTCACTACGTGCTTTTCAACAGGCGACGTCTCGGCGACACTCGCAGAGGAGGAAGTAAAAACCCTAATCCCCCTTGGGGATTAATCTGCCTATGCGCTTGGAAATCGCAGGCTACTAGTTCCGACGCAGTCGGTTTTGTTCACAAAAACTATAAGGAATTTTTATTATGAAGAAGATGTTATTGATTGTTGCAACAGGATTAATGCTTGCGAGTACCCAAGGAGCTGACAACCAGCTGGCAAAAAAAATATTTCATGCCTCATTCGACCGATTTCAGACCGATGCTGATTTTGCCAAAGGTAATCCAAAATCAACCCTTAAAGCTAATTTGGAACTGCGTGCCACCAAAGGGATTCGCAAAAGCGGACTGTTGATGGAAAAAGGCGAACGTTGCGGCTATGAGATTAAAGGCAATTTGAATATGAGTGCGGCGACCGTCTCAATGTGGGTTATGCCGGTTAACTGGAGCTGGCAGGATAAACGCTACTATTATCTGTTAACGGCCAGTTCAGGCAAGGCTCAGCAGTTCCGGTTCCAGGTCTATGTGCCGGGAGCCTATACCGGCGGCGGCGGAGTTGGATTTTATTGTCAGTTCGGCAAACGTAAAACACCTGGGTTTAAAGCGATCAGTCTACTGGCTCCGTTAAAATGGCAGCCGGGCGAATGGCACAAGATTGATGTTGCCTGGGACAGCAGCATGATTAAACTTTACATTGACGGACAGTTGAAAGGAACGAAAACGCTCTCAGATGAAAAATTCCCCTCATTAACCGGCAATAATTTTTATCTTAATCTAGTCAATGGTAGTCCTAGAACTAAACAGCGCAGCCCGGATGACCGCAGTGTAATGGATGAAATAATAATCTATGATGGTGTACTGTCTTCCGAACAAATTATGAAAAATTATGCGGCAGACCAGGCGTTACTGTCCGGTAAAATGAGTCGCCCGGAAACTATTGTGCCACTGACCGCCGGAAAAATCAAGTTGGATGGTAAGTTAGATGATAAACAATGGGCGCAAGCCGCGATGATTCCGATTCGGGTAAAACACGATACATTTGCCTCCAATGATATCTCGAAAGCCTATCTGCTATGGGATAAAAAGAATCTCTATTTAGGGTTCAGCAGTAAGTTTCTCAACGGTAAACCGCCGGTTGCCACCCAAAATTCACGTGATGGCAAGCTATGGGAAGATGATTCATTTGAACTATTTATCTGGCCGGGACGTGAAGCCAAAGAGTTCTATCAGTTTATCATTAATGCCAAAGGGGCGGTCTATGATGCTCGCGGTAAAGACAAACGCTGGAATGCAAAATTAACCAGTAAAGGCTATATCGGTAAAGATTACTGGAGTGTCGAAATAGCTCTGCCGTTAAGTGACTTTCCAGGTAAACCAGCTGATGGTACTACTTGGAAAGCCAACTTCTGCCGTAACTGGTTCCGTGCTAAACCCCAACGACCAATATTTACCTCATGGGCCAGTTTCACCAGCGGTTATCAGAGCGGGTACGGGATGTTGAATTTCTCCAAACGCCCTGCGGGAATTGCATTGACACTTGGCACGGCACTGGGTTCAGGAACTATGCAGGTTGAGTGTCAGAATCCCGGCAGCCCGGCAGTTGATTGTTCATGGCAGATAAAATCATCACATAAGCCACAACTGAATGGAGCAATGAAGGTGGCATCGCGTAATAAGAAAAGAGAGACTGTATTGCTTGCGGGCTTCAAAGATTCAACCGTAAACGTGAAAGTAACCGATAAAGCATCCGGTAAACTGCTAATGCTTTATCCTGCCCATTTCTTTGTCAAAGAACCGGTTGAAGTCGAATATATTCCCTATGTGCTGGAGAAAAAACTTACGCTTGAAGCAGATCTGAGCAATCTACCGGAAAAATTTATCACCGCAATCAGCAAGCATAAAGTTAAGCTGCAAATTACCGCAGTCGACGTTAAAGGCGACAAATCAGTAAAATCATTCAAGGTCAATCAGATAAAAGACAGCTATACAATGCCGATTAATTGGATTGATGGTAAATACACCTTTAACTATCAAGTTTCAGCACCGGGAATGACAACAGTTAACGCAAAAAGTTATCTGGTCAAACCGCCAACCCCATGGTTGGGAACCAAAACCGGTATTACCGATCAGGTACTTACCCCCTGGACTCCGCTTAAATATCATAAGAACGGTGCAATTTCAGTGTGGAACCGTACCTATACCATGGATGGCCCTTTCCCTAGTGAAATTATTAATCGCGGCAAAAATATTCTTACCGGTCCGATACGACTGACCATGACGACCGATCAAGGTACGGCAGGTTTTAAAGTTACAAACGAAAAACAGCTAATGAACAAACCCCATCGGGCCGAATTTAGCGGAACCGCTAAATTTGGGAACCTGGGCGGTTCAGCGAAATTCACGACTTTCCTCGAATATGATGGACTTACCGCGACCAAGTTGACTTTGACTCCACCTGCTACGGGTTGGAATATCAAGTCCATGACCATGACTATTCCACTGCGTCCGGATATGGTTAAGGCAATCCGTAAACCCAAACGCATTAAGTGGAACGGTAAATTGTGGCAGAGTTCATTTGAGCCATATATCTGGGTCGGGAATGGCAATGAAGGGTTTGACTGGTTCTTCAACTCCGATGCCAACTGGAACTATACCAGCAATCAAAAACCAACGGTTATCTCAGTTGATAAAAAACGTGCTTTGGTCACCCTGAAAATCGTTATGAAGCCCGGCAAAGTCACCCGCCCAATGCATTACACGTTCGGTTTTCAGGCTACCCCGGTACGCCCGTTGGTAAAAAACTGGCGACATTTCAACAATATGACCCGGGATTGGAAACGACGCAATGTAAACAACTGGAATACCGGATATGCGACTCAAATGAGTCTGCTGATTGCGGAAAAACCTGAAGCTGCCAGAAAGTATTATAAAGACAAGTATACCGACAAAGGGATAAAAGTATATCTTTACGCCGGTGCTTGCAGTACTGCGGGTGAAAATCCCACCTTTGAATTCTTCAAAAAGAAATGGGCTAATCCGTTCGGGTCAACCTTTTATAATCAGAATACTCGCAAAACGGTTATGCACCCCGGCTCAAAAGGAACCTATACCATTCAGCCAGTTTCACAGAACAGTTCCTATGCTGATTATATGATATGGACGGGGGCAAAGTTACTGAAACAACTTGATTTAAATAATATCTACACCGATATGGATCGACTGCTGCCGGATAATAATAAATATCACGGTTCGGGCTACCGCAATGACGTATTCGGACGTTCAGGGGTTACCTATGACATTCTGCCGCGTCGCAGTTTTTATAAACGGCTCCTGACCATCTGCCGCAATGCACCTATCGTGCTTGGTCAGCAGGGCGAACGTTTTAATCATGCCCATGATGCCATGGTGTTACCTTACCACGCGTTTAATGACTATTTTTATCCGGGGGAACAGTTTTCTCATAATCTGTACCGCAATGACTGGTTTTATATCAATGATCTCGATCCCAAAGCCTGGCGTTATGAACTATCCGGGCGGACCTCCGGTCTCAGTCACGTTTTTCTTCCGCAATTTGTCCGTGGGTCAAAAAATAAATCTGATTGGGAACGGCCGGAACTGGTCGACAGTCTGAATACTCTCGGGTTGCTCAATGATGTCGTCATTTCAGGCAGTTACAGTAATCGTCGGGCAGTAGAAGAATACTGGCGACTACGCGATGAAAGTGGTATAATCGCACCGTCAACCACCAGTATCTGTTACTGGGAAACTCGGTGTCCGGTTAAGGCTTTGACCGCCAAAGCCGAGGCTTCAGTTTATCTGACGCCAAAGGGTGTTGTGGTCGCGATAGGTAATCTCATAGGCAAAGCTCGAAATATAACGGTTAAATTTGATGCAAAAGCACTAAAACTTAAAGGTAAAGTCAATGCTATTGATTTACGTACTGGCAAAAAACTTACCGTTATCGGCAATAAGTTTACCGTTCCGGTAAAGTCACGCAACTACACCATTGTCATGTTAGGACTCACAAAAAAATAACTTGGGTTTTTCGCTTGGATGCAAACATCTGCTCTGCGTTACGAAAGGAAGCGTCAATTAAGCAGAAATTGTGAAATTTTTTATTATGTTTTTTCCCATTTATGCGGAAGCAGGGTATGTAAATTTTCCTTTGGAGTATTATTGATCTTTCTCAAGGTATCTTCGAGGTAGGC